>CAZJUM010000057.1:0-13483 GCA_964549175.1 uncultured Pseudomonadota bacterium
CAAAGGGGTACGCCACTTCACTCTCAAACACAAGAATCAACTATAACTCATAAGTTAACTTGGTTACATCTAATTATCAATCGATAAACTTTAAAAAAATTTTCCGATATGTATTATTTCCACGAGCAATTAGCCCGCTTTTTATGCCTTGCTAGCTGGACAAATTAAGTTTTTTTATTTAGAAATTATACGTCGTAGAATTTGTGTTATTGTTAGTACCTACAATAATCATTTATCCAAAACACTTGCTTTCATAAAGAACAAAGGTGAGTCCACTCCGAAAGATCCAAGTTAATCAAAAATGGGCAAATTCAGTGGTCTTTTTATGGGATGCGTTTTAGAATCCTCGTGCGATATAAAGACTCGAATTTCCCACGAAAATTTAGAACCGACTTTTCGGAGAGGATTCAAAGATCAAACTAATAGGAGAATACATGAGCGATATTACACCAGATGAAGTATTGGATTGTTCCGGATTATCTTGCCCAGTTCCAATTTTAAAAACAAAAAAGGCCATGAAGGGATTGGCTTCGGGGAAAATCTTAAAAATGACTTCAACTGATCCAGGCTCAAATAAAGACGTTGTTTCTTTCTGTAAAAGAACAGGTCACGATTTATTGGATACTCAAGAAGATGGTGGCGCAAACCATTTTTTTATTAAAGCCAAATAAAAGCCATCACTGAACATTCGCAGGAGGTGGCAAATCAATTGTCACTTTCTGTGAGCCCCCGCGAACAAGCCTCCACACTGCATATTCGCCTATACTTCAGGATATTTTTAGATTTGCCATAAGGCACAAAATACAGCATCAACTCAAATACTGATATTTCACTTGTCCTCAGCCACAGGACAGGAAAAAGTAACCCAAGTGAGACATGAGCTCAACTCGCTGATATTTAATACTTCTGCTGATCTGTTTTTAAATCAGTCATTCTTTTTCCCTGTTCTTTTTTTAAACGATCTGCTTTTTGCTTGTTTTGCATTTTTCTAAACTTCAACATTTCTTTGGCAAATGGACTGATTGTGATTTTCTCTGCTTCTGTTGCGTGTTTAACTTCAAAAACAAATTCTTCTATGAAATAGTCGAGTTTGTAATTGATTTCAGCAATTACATTATCAAACTCAGGCATCGGTCCATCTTTCTCTCGATGTTCATATTCTTCCAAGAATATAGCACGCTGAAAATAATCCGCACAAGATTTGATCACGTCAAAAACCTTGGGTTTCATATCAGCGGGAATTTCCGGTTCCATAATGAACTGAACTGATTTTCGATCTCGTGGATCCAGTTGCGCTTTAAATCTTGCCTTCATGGCAAATTCTTGAGCGATTTCTATATCTTTGGGTTCGAAAGCCATAATTTTATTTATTATTTCCCCTTCCCTATCCTTTAATCCGGGAAAGTTCATTTCAATAGTATTTACAACCGATTCAGACAAATATTCAATATTAGATTCTAACTATCCAAATAGAAAATCCCCACCACTATTTATTTTAAACAATGATGGGGATTACAAAAAGGACTGATCTTCTATCTTATTTCTATTTCGCTTCGTTTCCGATTTTGATAGCCAAAGCTGTTTTATACAGAATAGTCAAAATCAGGGATCCAATCGCCCATATGCCCAAAACGATAGATATTTCATAAAAAGTCGGAGAGTATTCAATTACTCGTTCCATTGGTGTAGGAACAAATCCACCCAATACCAATCCAATCCCTTTGTCAATCCACAATGAGATGAATATGGCCGCGCAGATAACCAACAATGTCCCTTCTTTTTCCTTCTGACCAGGAATAAACAGCATTATAATCGCCCCCACTCCTAAAATCACCGAAAGCCACATCCAAGGCACCAAAGCGCCATGTCCGTACAGTCCGGAAAAAAGATATTGCAAAGCATGCATATGTCCGGGAATGTTACTGTAAAAAGCTGTAAAAACTTCCAGTAAAACAAAGAAGAAGTTCATAATGGTGGCGTAAGTAATGATTGTCACCAGCTTTTTAATCGCTTTTTCTCCCGCGTCAAAACCGGTTAATCGTTTTACCAAAATCGCCAAAATAACTAATAAGGCAGGACCTGCCGCAAACGCCGATGCTAAAAATCGTGGAGCCAAAATAGCCGTTAACCAATAATGACGTCCGGGCAAACCCGCATATAAAAAAGCGGTTACGGTGTGAATACTAATGGCCCAAGGTATCGAGATATAAATAAATGGCTTCACCCATTTAGGAGGAGCTATTCCTTTGGCTTCCGCGTTCAGAGCTTGCCATCCACAAATTAGGTTGAGCAACAAATACCCTGCTAACACTGTTGCATCCCAGAAGAGAACTGATCCCGGCGTAATATATATGAACATATTCACCACACGCATCGGCTTACCCATATCCGCAATGATGAAAAGCATACACATCGCGACAGCGGAGATAGCCAGGAACTCTCCAAGAATGACTATTCGCCCAAATTCCTTATAATTATGAATATAATAAGGAAGAACGAGCATTACGGCTGAAGCAGCCACACCGACCAAAAAGGTAAACTGGGCAATATAAAGACCCCAAGACACATCCCTACTCATCCCAGTGACACCCAAACCTAGCGCGAGTTGCTGAGAGTAGGAATAAATCCCCACTCCGATTATTACCAATAGTAATAATATCCAAGTATAATATTTTTTACTTCCCGTTAGGGCATTTTCTATCATAACTCCCTCACACTATATAAAATACTGAAGGTCCGGTACCCAATTCAGATTTTCGCTGAATGGTATGATTGGACTTAAGGATTTGTCGAATTTTAGAATTGGGGTTATTTAAATCACCAAAAACCAAAGCTTCTTCTTCACACACTTCAACACAAGCCGGTATCAGGTTTTTGGCGAGTCGTTCCGCACACAGGTTACATTTTTCAACGACACCGCGTTCACGAGTCGGGAAGTTTGGATTAATGTTCTTACCACCAACAAGCTTATCAGTCCCTTCGATTCGAGGGTTATTCCAATTGAAGCTTCTCGCGCCATAGGGACAAGCAGCCATACAGAATCGACAACCGATACATCGATGGAAATCCATTAAAACAACACCATCACTTCCACGTTTAAAAGTTGCCTTTGCTGGGCAAACCCGGACACACGGGGGGGTTTTACAATGGTTACAAAGTGCGAGAAATGGCTTCGATTTAGTCGTTTCGCTCACAAATTGATGTGATTTACTCGGAAACACATTTTCAAAAGGATCGGTCCATAACCATTTCAATTCATCCTTAGGATTTTCAAATTCTGGTACATTGTGGATGGTGTGGCACCTGTTAATACAATCAGCACATCCCTCCTTACATTTACTGGCATCAACAACCAAGCCAAGTCTCGCACCCGGAGTATCTTCATCGGAACTTCCGGCGGCGTAGGCTTTTTCAACTCCGAATTTATCAAGAGCTTTAAAAACTCCCAGGCCAACGAGGGAGCCCAAACCTGCTTTTTTTAAGAAATCTCTTCTATTATCTTCCATCAGTTGGTCTCCTTCGGCTCGACATGACATTCCCAACAATATGGTTTTACGCTGGAGTAGTCATGGCAACTATCGCAAAATTCAGCTTTGTTTGAGTGGCAATCCATACAGGTATCGGAAAGATTTTTGTGAAATGTCGTTCCATAGGCGACACTTGTATAAGTGCGATTATTATCGCGAACCACTTCGTCTCTCCATTCGTCCAGCATCTGCATGTGGTTGGCCCGCATAAAAGCTGCCGATTCAACACATTTGTCGCCTTTCGCTGTTAAAACCGCGGGTCGCGGCACTTTTTCATCCGAACCACCCATGCCAAGCAAAAAAGGAAAGGTTGCTAAGCCGATAAAGATAATCAATCCGGCAAGAATTTTTCCTGTATCGTACATTATTCTTCTCCTTTCTTGAATGGAATTCCACGCTCTTCATATAGCTCCTCAAACTCTCTTTCTCGAAGATCTTCCTCACGATCGTTTTCTCCTTCCATGATGAGGGCATTGGCCACCATTTCAGTGACTCCCGTTACTTCAACATCCGGTACCCAATATTCCATTAAAGGTGGAAGAGTAGCTCGGTCAATGGCACAGACACATGCCAATGTGTTGACATTATGCTTTTCATGTACGTACTTCACCGCGTTGGCTCGTGGTAACCCACCAAGCATTCTGAGATCCATAATTTCGTTGGTATTCAAACCACTACCACCCCCGCAACAGAAAGTTTCTTCCCTAATCGTATTCTCAGGCATGTCATAAAAATTATTACATACATTTTCAATAACATATCGCGGTTCATCAAACATTCCCATCGCCCGTGCGGGATTGCAGGAATCATGATAAGTAGCGATAATATGATCGTTTCTTCTTTTATCCAATTTCAGCTTGTTATTTCGAATCAGGTCCGCTGTAAATTCCATAATATGCACCATCTTTGTCGATGCGGCATTCTGAAAAACAGTTCCGGTAATTGGGTTTTGGGGCACTTCCATGCATGAAGGTGTTGGACCATTCATGGTATCCATATACTGATGAACAACGCGCCACATATGTCCGCATTCACCACCAAGAATCCATTTAACACCAAGTCGTTCTGCTTCATGGTACATTTTGGCATTCAATTTTTTCATCAATTCATTGGAATTAAAAAGACCAAAGTTACCACCTTCAGAGGCATATGTGCTGATGGTATAATCCAAACCGATATGCTCAAACAGCATCATATATCCCATCATGGTATAAATACCAGGATCAGCAAACGCATCTCCGGATGGCGCAATAAACAGAATTTCAGCGCCTTTTCTATTAAAGGTCGGGTTCAATGTCACACCGGTGATATCTTTCACATCCTCAAGCAGGTTTTCGATTGTTCCCTTGAATGTATGCGGTTCTAATCCCAAATGGTTACCAGTACGGTTGCAATTTGATGCGGGGTCCATAATCCAATTGGTTGTGATGCCCAATAAGTTAAGGAGTTCTCGTCCCATCATGGTTATTTCAGCGGTATCAATTCCGTAAGGACAATACACCGAGCAACGGCGACATTCCGAACATTGAAAAAAATACATGAACCATTCTTTAATGACTTCTTCAGTCAGTTTTCGTGCTCCGGCAAAGCCCTTTAGCAGTTTCCCCACGAAAGTAAAATCATTACGATAAATCGATCGCAACAATTCCGCACGAATCACCGGCATATTTTTTGGATCGCCGGTTCCAATAAAAAAATGGCATTTATCAGCACAGGCACCACATCGAACACAAATATCCATAAAGACTTTTAGTGATCGAAACCTGTTCAGCCTCTCCTTGAAACCTTCATGGATTATTTCCTGCCAATTTTCCTGCAGCTTCCAATCATCCTCTTCAGGAGTCCAATCTCTGGGATTTGGGAAATCAAGATATTCTAAAGACTTCGGTTTAGAGCTGTAGCAATAACTGCCACCTGTAAATTCAACCGGTGTATCTTTCCATTCTTTCCCCGGATGGCACCCCTTCAGTAAAGAAGAGGTTTCATCAAGATTTTTGACTAATTCTTCTCGCTTTGATGACATAGTTATTCCTTCTCCAGTGGTAAGCCAGCTTTTTTCATTTTCTCCCTGAATTCGTCCTCATATTCGGCATATGTCCGAGTCTTCATATCCGGATTCCAAGGATTAATGTGTCTGACTTCTCGGTTATTGCTTGCCATATTTCTTGTGGAACTCAAGAACACGCCACCCATATGCATGAGTTTGCTAAACGGGAAAACCATTGCGAGTACACAAACGAGAAATAAATGGATGTAAAAAATGACACCGACTCGCGCCATCGCAGCTGAATTGGGGCTAAATGTCACCAAACCTCTCACAACTTCCTTAATCGCGACAATATCCACCCGATAGATATATCTCATCAATACGCCTGTCGTGGCGATGGATAAGATCAAAAACAGGGGGAAATAATCCGCGGGAAGGGAGATATATCTGATTTGAGCCGTAAATCGTCTAAGCAATAAAAAACAAACGCCTGCCATTAGACCAATACTTGTCAAATAGAATGTCGGAACCAAAATCTGGAAAAAGCCGTCAAAGGCTTCAATATTCTTCACAAAGGCAGGTACTGGTTCTAAGAAAAACCGATAATGTCTTAAAACCACTACTAAAAAAGAGTAGTGAAAAATAATGGTGAAAATCCATAGCCATTTATTTGTGCCATATGCCAAAGATGCGTCTTTTCCCAACTCCACCTTCGTATTTCTAAACAACGATCTAAACAAGAGCACCTCAAGTGCCATTCTTACGACCACTCCTAGTGTGGTGGAAGGGTTGTCTAGTTTTTCATGTTTTATCCAAGGCATCGATTTGCCTTGCCCACATGTTGTTGGGATTCGAAAGGGAACGGGAGATTTTGCCCATGAGATCACTTTGTTGATAACTCCCAAAATAAACACAAGCAGTGCCGCATACGGGATTATTATCCCAAACAAAGCATTTCCACCTGAGCCAGTGCCTATGTAGGGAATCAGGATGAGGGCCAGCACCGCAAAGAAGGGAACTAGTATTTTCATCAGTCTTTACCTCGCTTCATCTAAATAAAAAGCAAGCATTCAGTTGTTTGCGGTCAGCCCTCAGACTTGACATCGATCAAGTGATGGTTCTTTAATCCGGTGGCCAATGCAGTATACTCGAAGCTCACAAAAATAAAAAAACAATTATAAGCCAAACTAATTGTCAGAATTATACAAATTTTCCTGATACTTTTTTAGCTACAAGGAGAAAACGACGATTTCTTGTCAAATGAATATTCGATATTGGCTCGTTTTAGTAAAACCTGGGCTTGGCTTTGAATCTCTCGATTTCTGAGTTCAAACAATTTCTCGCGACTTTTAGCGTAGGTATCAAAACAAATCTGGGTGAGTCTATCAATTTCAGCCTCAATTTTTAACAATTCTCTAAAATTACCCGCATTCAGGTCCTTTTCAAGGTACTTCAAAAGAATATCCTTTAAGCGAAAAATGAACTCCAATGAGTCAGAGGGAGAAAAGTTTTGAAGGGCTCTAATTCTAACAACGTCATCTAACTTCGATTTCACTTCCTCTTGATTATCCTCATCACCAACCAAATTGCTCATAATGGTTTCCATCGCTTTGGAAAAGGTAGATCCCACCGGGTTCGCAAATTGATTCCCACTGTTTGTGTAAACAGCAGCTGCTTTTCCCGAATACTCTTTCATTGTTGATTTAAACCAATCGGTGACTATTTCAGATTGAACTTCGGATAGTCTCTCTTTTACTCCCATTTTTTCTTTACTGGCTTTTAGTACTTTTTCAAGACTCTGTTTGACAATCGAAAGTTGATGATGAACCCAATCAGGGGGTTAGGCTGCGGCTCAGTTTTTCCGCAAATCATACGAACCCACCCCGTATTTTTTCTGCCTCGCCCGGTTTTGGCTCAAACGGTACTGCATTTTGCTTATTAAGGAATCCCAAGCGATGTGATAAAGTGAGCTGACTTTGGAGATCTTATCGTTACCTGGTAACCCAAAACAGCTAGTTGATCAGCTAACTCAAAAGCATGAAGTTTTGTATGATCTCGCACAGTTTTCCTAAGAACTTGATGTATAACAAAAAAGTTTCTCCCGATTGCTCAGAAGAAACTTTTTATTGCTTCTTAGATCATGTCAATCAAGCCACAGGGACATTCCTCCATACACTTCGAACATCCGATGCATTTATCGTAGTTGAAGGAGTAGTGTTGTCCTTTTGCCAGCTTATTAACGGCTGATTCACCGCACAAGCTGTAACAATTATTACAATCGTAACATTGACCACAACTCATACAGCGTTTCGCCTCAGCAATAGTAGCGTCCTTATCGAAAGGAATAATAAATTCATCAAAATTCTTCACACGCTCCGCAGGATCACCATAACCAATTTCACAGCGGTCCATTGCTTGGTAATGTTGTAAATGCATTGAGGAAGCATAGATCACAGGCATTTTGGGTTCAGCTTCGTATTTTTCACCTCGAAGATATCGATCGATATCTTCAGCGGCCAAGCATCCATCACCAACAGCTTCAGTAACCAAACCAAGCTTTCTGGTAACATCACCACCTGACCAAACATTACCATCTTCAGTCACTCGACCGAATTTGTTACTGGTAGTTGTCCAGCCCTTTTCATCTTTCAATTCTTCCAAACCGGAAAAATCAGCGGATTGGCTAATCGCGGGGATCAAACAAGTCACATCCATGGTGTACTCAGATCCCTCAATAGTTGAGAAACTGGCACGGCCACTTTCATCTTTTTCACCTAGCTTCATCCTAATACATTCCATACCTGTCACTTTGCCATCAGCAACGATCAATTTTGTCGGAGTAGTTAAGAAGGCAAAATTGATTTTTTCTTCTTCCGCACCAACGATATCTTCTTCAATCGCGGGCATTTCATTTCGACTTCGACGATAAACGACTGTAACGTCTTTTCCCATACGTTGGCATGTGCGAGCCGCATCCATAGCGGTATCACCACCACCGACAATTACAATCTTATCACCAAGATCCATTTCCTCTTCCAAGTTGTGCTTGAGGAGGAATTCAACACCAGTGAAAACGTTGGAACTATCTTCGCCATCCAATCCCAAAGTCCAACCTTCCTGAGCACCAATTCCACTGAACACCGCGTCATATTCACTCTTTAGTTTGTCCAAATTGATGTCAACACCAATTTTGGTATTGTACTCAATTTCAACTCCAAGATTATAAACACGCTTGTATTCCGCTTTGATAATGTTTCGCGGGAGTCGGTAGGCTGGAATACCATATCGCAACATTCCACCTTCTTCCGGTTTGGATTCGAAGATTTTAACGCTATGGCCTCTTCGAGCCAATTGATACGCACAAGAAATACCAGCAGGTCCACTTCCGATAACGGCAATTCTCTTGCCTGATTTTTCTTCAGTGATTTTTTTCAACGACAATTTACTGGCAAGCCCAAATTCTCCGATGGAGAGTTCCATTTTGTTGATATTCACGGGCTTGTCTTTTTCTTTTCGATTACATTCGGTTTCACATGGATGCGGGCACACACGACCCATAATCGCCGGAATTGGGTTCAGGTCGGTCAACGCATTCCATGCCATCTCCATAGACTCTTCATAGGATCGTCCGTACTCTTCGGACTGAGCGACCAGAGTCAAATATGTCCTAATAGGCTCACTGCTAGGGCAGGTATGTGAACAAGGGGGAGACTTCGCAATGTACTGCGGCAGTTGATTCCCTTGTGACTTTTTACCTCCACCAATATGCGCCCGAACAGGTCTTTTGATTTTCTTTAATACAATTGCCATATTGATACCTTATAGTTTACGTCTTCCAGGTTTTAGGCAGCGTTTTCCGCCTTTCAATTGATGTTAATGTTTCGCAGTAGATACCTTGCTGGTTCGAGACTGTATTCAAAACATTACGGTTTTTACAAACAATTTATTCCGTTGAGATATTTTTCGGTTCAGCATCATTTGGATTTTCAAACACCAACTGCATTTTTCCATCCAATTCTCGATAATCGATATTCATGCCTTTGATCAATTTTTCAGAATCCCGGTCAAAAGCAAGCTTAATTCCGTTGATCTCCGGTTTAATATCGGTTTCGCATTCATCATCGAATCCCATTTTATACGCGATTCCATGTTCCGGGCTATATCTCGCAGAAATCCTCAGCCGAAGGTTAGCCTCACCCAGCTTCTCCTGAGAGAGTTTAATCTGCTTAGCCGCGCTATCAGTAATTTTAAGCATTTATCTTCTAGCAAAACCAATATAATGGGCATTATTCAATCTGAAAGGATTGCGGATGAATTCACAATCCCTGACCCTTTCCTTCACATTCAACAAAAAGGTGTGCTTAATCGTTACCCATTGCGGCACCTTCGATTCCTGGAATTTCAACGAATGTTCCGTTAAAATATGTGTAAACCAATCGTTCGGCGTCAATTAAGATTCTGATAGCACTTTTGGCTTCCTTTTTTGAAATGCCATGTTGATCTATCATCGCTTTAAAAAGATCTCCGGGTTTGTATTTTTTGCTGCCTTTTGCGTCTTCAACCATTTTGAACATGTCTTCGGCAATGGCGTTTAAGTCTGCTGACATAGCGTCTCCTAGCTTCTGCGCAATTGCGCTGATGTTTGGTAAGTTGTGGTCGCCAGTTTGTAATCATCAATATGATACTTAGTGAACTGGAAGCCGGTCAGTTTGAAAAACTTTGGCCAACCGATTCTTTCAATCATCTCACCCACACGCTCATATTTCCTGGCGTTTTCTTTGTAGACGTTAACGATTGTTTTCACAGCGTCAACAACTTCAGGCCATCTTGGGGGATTATTGGGGAGAAATGGTACAACTAGCTTGGTAAACTTCGGCATGGATTTGGCGTTGGAACATTTTCCACCGACCCAAATTGATACACCGTCGTTCAGCGGGTCAGAAATAGGCATATTTGGACAAGCCGTGTAACAAGCACCACAGTACATGCACTGGTCATCCACAATTTTCATTGACTTCTGACCGTCTATAATATCTTGACGAATAGCACCGGTCGGACAAGCAGCAATTGTCGTGGTAATTTCACAAACCGTGTTGATCATGTTGTGATGAACCTTTGGTGGTCTTCTGTGAATTCCCAATACGGCAATATCAGACGCGTGAACAGCACCACACATGTTTAGACAACAAGCCAAAGCCATTTTCAGTTTTCCAGGTAAATTCTGATTAACAAAATCATCAAACATTTCGTCCATAACAGCTTTCACAATACCCGATGCATCAGTTGCCGATGTATGGCAATGAATCCACCCTTGAGTATGCAACATGTTAGACGCTGAATTACCGGTACCGCCAACTGGCCAGCCATTGTCATTGACTTCTTTGATGATCGGCTCAATGTTTTCTTCTTTGTCTGTCATGAATTCGATGTTGTTCCGAGTGGTCCATCGTAAAAAACCACCACAGTACTTATCAGCAACGCTTAAGAAAAATCGAATCGATTTTGTGCTCAATAATCTCGGGGAAGCGATTTTAACGGAAAACACCTTATCACCACTATCAGCAACATGAACGAGGACGCCTGGTTTTAGGATTTCATGGTATTTCCACTTCCCATAGTTTTCTTTGATAATGGGTGGCAACATTGTTTTGTAATCCGGAGCCCCAATATCAGTAATTCTTTTTCCTTCACTCATTTTTTTAAAATCTCCAGTATGTTATATTTATGGAATGAAAATGTGAGCCTTTCAAAGAGCAATGTTCTTAATCTTCTTCTACAAAGTACTCATCATAGAAAATGTATGGGTTTTCTCTCGGTTGTTTTACCATCTCCGGAATTGTATCAAGGCCAACGGCTTCAACAAATTCACCTTTACCCATTCTCTCAACATATTCACCGATTCTTTCTTTGTTCTTTCCGTTTTCATCCCAAATATCCCAGAATTCTTCAATCAATTCCTTCAACTCTTCGAATGGCTCTTCCATTTTCATAAACGGTACCATAACAGAAGCCATCAAAGCACCTTCCACGATCGGGGCTTTCGCGCCAACGAGAATAACCGCGCCAGTATCTGTTCCAATTCGCAATGCTTTAGGCATTACGTTGATACAGTGCATGCAGTGAACACAATTATCATTATCGATGGTCAGTTTGTTGTCTTTGAAGGAGATACATTTGGTTGGGCAGTGCAACACGACATCCTCAACAATATCTAATACGCCATTTGCATAGTTTGCCACTTCAACATCATCAATGCGGATATCATCTCGCCATGTTCCAATAATGGAAAGGTCCGATCGAGCGATTGATGACACGCAGTCATTTGGGCAACCAGAAATCTTAATCTTAAACTTGTAAGGGAAAGCAGGTCTATGCAATTCATCCTGATAGTAATTTGTCACCTCACGTGTAATTGCCATAGTATCGATACAAGCGTATTCGCACCGTGACATACCTAAACAGCAACTTGGAGTTCTCAGATCCGAACCTGACCCACCAAGATCCCAGCCTTTTTCTGTCATCGCTGAAAAAACGGGCTCCAATTCTTCCGTTCTGGTTCCCAACATCACTAAATCACCAGTAGATCCATGCAGATTCCACAATCCGGAGCCATGTTTATCCCAGATGTCACAAAGTTCTCCGAGTCTTTTAGAGCTATAATATAACCCGGAAGGTTGATTGACACGAACAGTATGGAAATGAGCAACGCCCGGAAATTGATCCGGACTATCAGAGTATCGGCCGATAACGCCAGCACCGTATCCTTTTACTCCAACAACACCACCATGCTTCCAGTGAGTGATTTTCTCATCATAAGATTTTTCAAGTTGACCAAGTAAATCTTTCGCCATTGGCTTAACATCCGCCATGTTTTCGATTTCATTGACAAAACTTGGCCACGGTCCTTTTTTTAATTCATCAAGTTTTGGTGTTTGAGACATTAACTTCTCCAATTATTTTTGGGGCACATTTTATGGGATTAACTCATTGAAATTACGCCCTAAGTTAACTCAAGTTGAAATAAAAACCCTTTTTGCTAAAACAAATCGCCTCTGCAATAAATTTATACACAACCTGTCGGTTTAGGTAATCCGGCAATTTTACACGCTTGGATTCCAGGTCCCAGTGGGAAAAGTTCATATAGCATTTTGGAAGCCGCTCTTTTATTCCCGGTATCATCACCCATGATCACTTCACTCTTGGCAATCGCTTTAACAAGGATCTTGATCATTGGGGCAATCTGGTATTCCGCATAATAATCCCTTAAGAAGTTAATGATTTGCCAATGCTTTTCCGTTAACCCTTCAAGTTCAGTTTCTTTAGCGAAATAGTTAGCTACATCTTCACTCCACAGAGAAATGTCAACCAAGTATCCATCTTCATCAGTTTCATAAGTCTTTCCATTAAGTTCGAAACCCATTGTGTCTCTCCATTTATTATCTTTGTATTATAAAAATTCGTACTTCAGCAACTTCAAACATAACAAAAGTCTTGGGAAAGTACTAATTTATTGCGCATAGAAAAGCAAGCATATTTTCAAACGCCTCCAGACCGTTTACATGTGCTACTATCATCAAATTTCAAGCATTTTGAAAACAGTAGTGGAATTAAACCGCTTCGTGCATCCGAAGTGGAGCAAGACCTTAATAATTTCAAGTCTATCAGAGGCCTCTCAATGAAAAACTCTAAAAGTCTGAAGTATAATCCAACTATGCTTTGAGACAAGTTTCACATCAAAATGATGCGGTCTTGTCGACCACCCTTATAGTGGGCAGTTAAACACGGTTTCTCTTAATAACAATTGAGTAAAATACCTCTCACTCAATTGACCTCACCCCAAGAGAAATCGATTAACTCTCTATCTACCACCTAACTTTTAAAAACAAGCTTTTCCAGTGGATCAGCATGGTTCCGTTAGGAGATATAGTCAAATGTTGTGTTCAAAAAAGTTAAGCAGCAATATCCCTTT
>CAZJUM010000058.1:0-13405 GCA_964549175.1 uncultured Pseudomonadota bacterium
CATAGCTCTTCGAGACTATGGAGCCACCAGAGAGAAATTAGCTAAACAGTTACGTAATTTATTCATTAGGTCCGCGGATTAAATTGAGCCAAAATTAATAATCATAAAAAAATAGGCCTTTTCTTAAATTAAACCAAACTCTTTTTTTGTTTCGGCGAATTTTTCTACAGCAAAATTCAGATTTTCTTTTGAATGTGCGGCGGAGATTTGAGTTCGAATTCTGGCTTTATCTTTTGGAACCACCGGAAAGAAGAAGCCAATCACATAGACCCCTTTTTCTAACAAGCGGGCCGCCATTTTTTGAGCTAACTCAGCTTCTCCAATCATAATAGGCACAATGGCATGGGCTTTTGGGTTGATGCTAAATCCTTTTTGAGTCATTTGGTCCTTAAAATAGGCGATATTATCGCGCAGCTTTCCGACCAAATCCGTTGATCGCGTCAAGAAGTCCAGTGCCTTAATCGAAGCCGCGGCAACGCTTGGAGACAGGCTGTTTGAAAAAAGATAAGGTCGTGATCGTTGTCTCAACATATCGATAATCTCTTTCTTCCCGCTTGTAAATCCGCCACTAGCCCCCCCTAACGCTTTACCAAAGGTTCCGGTAACAACATCAACGCGACCCATTACATTACAATGCTCTAACGTACCCCGACCGGCTTTTCCAATAACACCGGCAGCATGGGAATCGTCAACCATGACCATGGCCTCGTATTTATCCGCTAAATCACAAATGGCTTTCAAATCAGCGCTCATTCCATCCATTGAAAAAATTCCATCGGTGGCAATAAGTTTATACCTGCATCCGGAGGCCTCTTTGAGTTTATCCTCCAAATCGTTCATATCGCAATTCTTATATCGCAGACGTTTTGCTTTGCATAAGCGAATACCATCAATAATACTGGCATGATTCAATTCATCACTGATCACAGCATCCTCCGAGCTCAGCAAAACTTCAAATAATCCGCCATTGGCGTCGAAGCACGAACTATAAAGAATCGTATCCTCCATTCCCAAAAACTCGGCAACTTTGTTTTCCAGAGCCTTGTGTATCTCCTGTGTGCCACATATAAAGCGAACCGATGATAACCCAAACCCCCACTTATCTAACGCTTCTTTCGCGGCATTGATAATTTCAGGATGATCAGAAAGCCCAAGATAATTATTGGAACACATGTTCAGTACGCTTTGACCGGATGACACATCAATTAGTGCCCGCTGCGGACTGACGATAATTCGTTCTTCTTTATAAAGACCGCTGGATTTTATTTCTTGTATTTCTTGATTTAAGTGAGGTTGTATTGTGTAGGACATGATTTTTCCTTATGATTCCCAATTCAGAACAACTTTACCTGATTTTCCGGAACGCATGAGCTGAAATCCTTCTTCAAAACCTTCGAAGTGAAATCGGTGTGTAATAACCGGTGATATATCCAAGCCTGTTTGAATCATACTGGTCATTTTATACCAGGTTTCATACATCTCCCGACCATAAACTCCCTTTATTGTTAATCCGTTAAACACAACAAGATTCCAGTCAATTTCAGTGTGTGGCGGTAAAATCCCCAAAAGAGCAATTTTCCCTCCGTGGATCATTTTTCCCAGCATGTTTTGAAACGCCTTCGGATTTCCTGACATTTCCAGACCCACATCAAATCCTTCTTTCATACCCAAATCGGACATAACATCTTCCAGATTTTGATTTCGAACATCGACGGAGTGACATTTGGCGATTTTTTGTGCCAATTCCAGTCGATAAGGATTCACATCGGTAATTACAACGTGGCGCGCGCCAGCATGTTTGGCTATGGCAACTGACATAATTCCGACCGGACCAGCGCCCGTAATTAACACATCTTCTCCCAACAAATCAAATGAAAGCGCTGAGTGTGCCGCGTTTCCAAGTGGATCAAAACAGGAAATCACATCCGTGCCGATACCCGGATCACAGTGCCAGGTATTACTCATGGGAATGGCCAGATATTCGGCAAAAGCGCCATTTCGGTTCACCCCCACCCCGCTGGTATTATTGCACAAATGCCGTCGGCCCGCCAAACAATTACGACAGTGTTCACACACCACATGGCCTTCGCCGCTAACGAGATCGCCTAAGGCAAATCCGTTGACATTACTACCGTAGCCGGCCACCGTACCCGCGAATTCATGTCCGATTATCATTTGTATCGGTATTGTTTTTTGGGCCCAATCATCCCAATTATATATATGAACATCGGTACCGCAAATCGATGTTTTATGTATTTTGATGAGTACATCATTCGGCCCAACTTCAGGTTTTTGTACTTTTTCAAGCCACAACCCTTCCTCAGCCTTCTTCTTTACAAGCGCATTCATTAATGTCATGTCTCTCTCCGGAATTAAAATGAATCAGATTTTTGGCCTGGCGGATGACTTTAACGATTATTTAACCATTCTAACTGCTGAACTTACTGAAGTGCCAGAATTTATGGGGTGCGAAACTCGAGTGATGAGCAATCGGGTTCTAATCCGATCCTTTTTTGTTGTGGTTTTCAAACCGATTTCAATCAAAACTCGATTTGTTCGATCGACGTCTAGTAGTACAAGGAAGATTATGACTTATAACACTATTCAATGTAACAAAGTTACCCTCAGGTTCGACAGCATAAGCCAGCCGTGATTTAAGGAGCTTAGATAGCATTTTCGATATTTACCTGTTCCTTATTTTGATTCATTTTGCGGACAAACTGTCTGATTACGGGTGCCATACCTGGTTCAACAGGATATGCGGACCGTTCGCGGCGCTGAAATTCGCTCCGATGGAGACCCTTCTCATCACCTTAGATCCTCGTTCTTTTTTCACTCAAAGTATCGCAAATTCAGCGCGGAAATGACAAAACCCAGTAGTGAATAAGGACTTGAAATACAAATAGTCCGTTATTCTTTGATTAATTGACAACCCTCGAATTAATTTAAGCCAAGAGATTTCAGCATATCTTCCATTTTAGTCAAGTCTGTCGGCAGTATCACGTTGGTGTCTTGTTTGGCCAATTTTCCCACCTGTGTCAAATATTTTTGACTTACCAATAACTTGATAGACTCTGCGCCATTCTCCGCCACAATCTGCTCTCCGACTTGTTCAATGGATAAAGCGGTTGCTTCGGCAATTGCCGCGATTGCTTTTGCCTTCCCTTCGGCCTCATTGATTTTTTGCGCCTTTTCCCCTTCCGATTGATTGATCAGCTCCATCTTAGTTCCTTCAGATTTATTGATTCGGCTTTGCTTCGCCCCCTCGGATTCGGCAATCACCGCTCGTTTTTCACGCTCAGCAGACACTTGTTTCTCCATGGCTTCTTTGACACTATTGGGAGGAATAATATTTTGGATTTCATATCGAAATACTTTAATACCCCACGCCATACCAGCTTCTGAGAGAACCTGAACAACCTTAGAACTAATCAAATCCCTCTCCTCAAAGCATCGATCCAAATCCAATGTCCCCAGAACTGACCTCACCGTCGTTTGGGCTAATTGAGTTGTCGCCATTTTGTAATCTGTTATCCCGTAACTGGCTTTTTCCGGATCAATGACTGCGATATACATCACTCCGTCCACCTCAACCTTAACATTGTCTTTGGTAAAGCATTCCTGCGGAGGAATATCAACGGTTTCTTCCTTCAAGTTGTGGATAAAGGTGACTTTATCCACAAAAGGCAGCAATGCGTGAAATCCAGGACCCAGTGTTTTGTGGTATTTTCCCAATCGCTCGATTACAAACGCGACTTTCGTCGGAACTATTCGTATTGCTTTGAAAAACTTAAAAATCACATAGAAAAACAAAATCGCCCAAATTCCGAAGCTTGCCCAATCAGTTATTATATCATAAAATCTCATAGTTTTTCTCGTTCGATATGGTTAATCGTTGTTTTTAGTTAAGTTAGAGGTATTTAATCGGATGTTTTGGTCAGCTCACCGGTGATTTTTCCCATGCCTTCAAAAAAACCTTTTATATTGGCGAGCTGCGATGGAACCACCGTAACGTTGGAATCACCGATTATTTTCCCAAATTCTTCAATAAATTGCTCAATTAACTTAATTTTCATCGCCTCGGAGCCCCCGGGTTTGGAAAGTGCCTCAGATACTCGCTGAACGCTGAATGCTGTTGCTTCGGCCAGCGAAGATATTTCTCTGGCTTTGCCTTCGGCAATGTTTATTTGACTTTGTCTCTCTCCCTCAGACCAATTGATTTTCTCTTGTCGATCCGCAGTTGAGAGGTTAATCGTGGCTTCTTTCTCTGCGTTGGCCAAGGTTATTTCCGCTCGTTTCTGTCGCTCGGCCTCCATTTGTTTTTCCATGGTTTCAACCACATGCGCGGATGGGTTGATATTACGGATTTCATAACGCAACACTTTAATCCCCCACGGATCGGAAGCCGCATCGATTTCTCGCACGATATTCTCATTAATCTGATCACGTTCCGAAAAGGTATGGTCCAGGTCCATTTTTCCAATTTCCGAACGCATGGTGGTCTGTGCCAAATTAACAGATGCGCGTTTATAGTCACCAATGCCATAGCTGGCTTTTTCCACATCCATCACCTTTAAGTAAACAACACCATCCACTTCAACCTGTATGTTGTCTCGAGTGATACAGTTTTGTCCGGGTATGTCGAGAACCTGTTCCCGAATATCGTGGCGATAGGCCACCCGGTCAAAAAGAGGGACTAAAAAATGAAAGCCCGGCTTCAATATTTTATTGAACTTCCCCAAGCGCTCTTTCACCATGGTTTGACAGGCCGGTACCACGATAAATGTTTTAAGTATAACGAATAATGCGATCAGTATGAAAATTGTGGTGTAAAACATAAATATTCTCCTTCGATGCTACCCGTAAATTAGGTCTCAGGTAGAGGTTTAATATCATCTAACAGGCTATCTTCAACAGGTTCAATAATCCAAATCAGTCCGTCTCTTGCCGCAATCGTGGCTTTTTCGCCCTTTGGTATCAATTGAGTGGTGGTGGTTGCTTGCCACGTGGTTCCTCGAAATTTGATTCGACCTTCCGAATGAGCCGAAGCTACATCATCAACGACTTCAACCACTTCCCCATACGCTTCCACATCTTCATTAACTTTTTTATAGCGAGAGTCACCGGGCAAAAACTTTTTAGCCAACTCACGAATTGTAAACATTGACACCAATGAGGTGGCAAACCAAGTGGTAAATCCTGATAACACACTCTCCAACAATCCAAGCTTATAACCCGCGGCAACAATCATGGCAGAAATACCTAAAAAAATGGTGACCATTCCAGGAACAATTAACTCAGCAACAGATAATCCAACTCCGGCAATCAGCCAAATCCACATTAACATATCAGGATCCATACACTTTCCTCCTTAAATACCAGGACATCAGGAATAATTGAACTATAATAAAAATCTGTATTTTGAAACACGCGTAAACTCCATCGCCCCACCTGACACGGAGTTCACACTTTTTTTACAGGATTAGTCAGGTAGGATTAATCGTAAGGCAAAACCCATTGTCTGGCAAGTTAAATATCTGTCATAAAATAAACCCTTGCCATACCCGCGAATGGCATTTTTGATCAAGTGATTTATTCCAACATTGATCTAATCATTCGTTTAAAGAAAATGGGATATGTTACGCTGTCTGGCACGGATAAGATTTATATCAATCAACCATCATCAGGTGAGGTGTGGCTAATACGAGATGAGACATTCAGCCTCATATTATTGGAAAGGTAAGGATATTGCCCTATTACCTTTAACTACAATGCCATTCGGAATGATCACCAATGAGTAATATGCTTGGTTTTATTATGGTGGCGGAATGGAATTGATGCAAAAGGCATATAAAAAACATAAAGTCCTTTCGTTTCCGGGCGGAAATACAGGTTTGCAAATGGGCGGATGGTTCGCCAAAGAAATAAAAACGGTGGACGATCTAAAGGGATTGAAAATGCGAATTCCGGGATTTGCCGGCGAAATTATGGCCAAGTTGGGAGCCACTGTAACCAATATCGCGGCTGGTGAATTGTATATGTTTTTGGAACGAGGAACTATCGATGCACTTGAGTGGGTTGGTCCGGGCATGGATATTAAAATGGGATTTCATAAAATCGCCCCATACTACTATACTGGGTGGCATGAGCCGGCAACAGAGCTGCAATTCTTAGTGAACCAGCGCGAATTCAAGAAGCTTTCCGATCAGAATAAAGAGATTTTAACGGTGGCTATGAAGTTTTCCGCATATGATTATGTATATCCAAAACTATCATATGCGCAGTGAAGCCTGGTCAAAAATGGAAGTTGATTACCCGAATATTAAAGTGAGAAACTTCCCCGCTGAGGTTATGGAAGCCATGAGAGCTGCCAATCAACAATTATTGATTGAGAAATCCGCGAAGAATCCAATGTTTAAGGAAATCCTGGACTCCCAAAAAGCCTATATGAAAAAAGCCAGAAATTGGACTCGAATTTCCGATTTTATATACCTGCAAGGCAATCTATAAGATTTTTTTCGTAAACTTATTGCCATGTGAGTTTTTTAAGCCGATCAATCAGCAAAGTACTTAAAATGACAGAACCTTGGTAGATACCACGAGATCAGAAAAAGCTAACGAAACGCATTTCACTTTCCTCAAAAAAACTGTGAGGATTAAATGAACGCGTTTTAATAAATCTCACAGTTCCGAGAGGAAGATGAAAGATCATACGATATCAGAAATTAGCGATAGTATTCTAAATAAGTTTGGTATATGGACTGGGAACCGGGCAACTAAACAACCACCCGCTAAAGCTCCAGTGTAACGGAATGCGGGTGATAAAAGTCGTAAACCTTTATTAAAAAGGTGCTCATGGGTGATCAGAGCGAAGCCAACTCCGTTGCCGATTAATGGGCTATATATTCTCGCGACGCAGGTGGATAATATGGTTAGGGAATATGCCAGAGTTCAAACATTTCCGACATTCTCGCGACGCAGGTGGATAATATTCTCTACTTCAGGAGTGGTTTTATTTTAATCCTTTTGGCTCCGACCTCGGATTAGAAGTTTTGTGAAAAAATAGGTGGTGATTTGTTTGGTCTCTTTGTTGACTCTGATCTCTGCGGGGTGCGGCAGAATTAACTGAGTCTGTGATTATGCTGGTTGATAAATATCGGATCAAACACGAAAATGTTTTGCTCAATTACTGAAAGGATATGTTTAATTTCAGTATCAAGCATTAATCAGTAGTCATGCATTTTTTGGCTCCAATGATTCATTGATTTTTAAGGAATATTCAGGCAGATTGCTGCGTATACAAGCTAATGGAGATCAAATGAAATCATTGAGAGATCTGCTAGATATTATCGCCAAAATGGATAACTCAGAAGAGCTTGAACGCTTTTTTGAAGAGATTTTTACGCCGAAAGAACTATTCGCCGGGGAGACGCAAAGAAAAGTCGCTTCCCGCCATCGGATTAGCTTGTGTAAAATTACACGTGGGTCAAAAATCTTGAAAAAGAAAAACTCCATGTCTCTAAAAATCCTGCAATCTAATGCGGATGCCCCACTCGATTGACCTTTATTTTCTATTGGTGCTCACCTACCCTTTTTTTATTTTGTGTAGTAAATATATAACAGATGGTATACGCTTCAACCATATCCCAAGTCATTCATACTTAAATCAGTGAGTTATTCAGCGATAAACTTGTTTTTGATTCGGGAATAGCTCCCCAAAAAAAGATAAAGACCTGATTAAACGAAGTTTGTAATCGAAGACGGACCGTTGATAATCATATAATTCTGTTGATGTTGTCCCTGTGAAAGAGCGTGGTTGGTTTGCCTGAGATGATAATTGTTATAACTCAATAACCCATCTATGCTATTGATCGAATAAGATATATTAATGTGTGAGGTCAATAATGAATAAGTCAAATAAAAGATGGGATTCAAATGACAGATTATGATGCCTTTATATTTTTTCTGGGACTTGGGCATGCCATGAAATTGAAGTCGTTGGCAAACTTGTTGGTGCCGAGCCTGTATGAAAATCACATAATCTTCTGGTAAAAGTTAGCTGTTTGAAATATCGTTAATATTGTATTGTTTAATGACGCAACTAGATTAATTCCATTTGCAAGATAAGATAGAAACAAATGACCACAAGGTATAGAACCATGAAAAAAAAAATTTCCAATAGAATCATTCTACTGACTCTGATAATTGCAGGGATTGGCACGAGCAATTTACTACAAGGGCAAGAAACCGCGAAAGTGACAAATGTAGAAGTATTAAAGCTATTTCCGCAAAATATGTCGGTGTTTGTGTCATATGCGGGCTATTTGAAACCCTTTGATCGCGTTGTGGTCAAAACGGAAATTGACGGAACCATTGAAAAAATAAATTTTGAGGAAGGAAAAAAGGTTGAGGAAGAACAAGTATTGGTTCACGTTTCAACCAAACGTTTAGAGCTTCAACAGCAAATTGCCAATTCAAATTTCAATCAGGCTGAAACTGAATATAATACACAGAAAATGTATTTTGATTCCGCTGACTCGCAGGTTGTTCAGTTAAGCGCGGATACGGAAATTCCTGAAAGTGAAATGATTACACAAGCTGATTTGGAATCTAAAAAGGTTTCAGAGCAGATATCCATCAAGCAATTGGAACTTCAGGTGAAAGTGAATGAATCAAATTATAGCCAGGCACTTTCGGAGTACAAAAAACAAAAAAGTCTATTTGATAAGAAGATTTCCAATAGCACAACAATGGAAAAGTACAAAAATCAAATGGAGGTCAGCAAATGGGTCTTGGAACGCTCTAAGCTGGATTTCGAGAGAGCTAGAATCAACGAAGAGGTGGGATTGGATATAAAGCTTAAACATTTCCAAAGAGAAAATAGGCTGAGAAAAGAGAGAAGTCGTATTCAGGCGAATATTGCTGAGCATATATCCACCAAACGTCTGGGAATGCAAGTTAGAATCGCGGAGACAGAATACGAGCACTCTTTGTCCGACTTCCAAACACAAAAGAGTTTGTTTAATAACAATTTAATCAATGCCGATGCTTTGGAACGATTTCACAACACTCTAAAGCTGAGTAAAATAAAATTACAACTGGCCAAATCGGCTTATGTCCAATCAAAAATACAAGATAATTCTCGGTTGAAAACATACCATCACGCGATGCAAAACGCGAAATTGGGGTTGGCTTTAGCGAATCTGGATCTCGAGAAGTCAAAGGTCAAAGCGCCGTTTGCGGGTGTAGTAAATAAAAAGTTTGCTCAATTGGGTGAGTTTGTTCAAAAAGGTCAGAGTTTGTTGGAAATTATGGATCTCTCCAGGGTTTTGGCTCAAGTCAATATTCCGGAGAAGGAAGTTCGTTTTGCGAAACCCGGGAAAAAGGTGGTGATAAAAATTGATGCCTTTCCCAACTCGACATTTAGAGGCAAAATTAGAACTTTAGGTTTGGAAGCTGACTTAAAAAGTAGAAGCTTTCCCGTCGAAATAGAGATTGATAATCCCAAGGGTGAGCTATATTCCGGCTTAATGACCCGAGTGGAAATGTTGTCCGAATCGCGAGGAAACCAAGTTATTGTGCCGCGTCACGTTGTTTTGGACAGGGAAAAAGGCACCATTGTTTTTGTGGAAAAACAGGGAAAAGTACAACTGAGATATGTTCGAGTAGGCCAGATGATTCGCGACAAAGTTCAGATTACTTCCGGCTTAAAATTTGGAGAACGATTGGTGATTGTCGGTCAAAACCTGCTGGCTGATAATGAAGCCGTTAATGTGGTCAAAACAACAATACAACAATTTGAAGGAAAGTAATTATGGAATTTAAGCTAAGTTCATTGGCGATTAGAAAACCATCGACCGTGTACCTTTTTATGATTCTGGTCGCCGCGATGGGATGGTCGTCCTACCTGTCTCTCCCCCGTGAGGCCGCACCGGATATCATATGGCCACACTTATATGTGACTGTGCCTTTTCCAGGCGCTACACCAAAGGATGTTGAGGCGCTGATTACCAATAAGCTGGAAAAAGAACTACAGAATATTGAGCGCATGGAAGAAATGCGCTCTAGAACCTCCAATGGCCAGGTAACCGTCGATTTAAAGTTTGATTTTGGTTTTGATCTTAGCGACGCACGCGTCAAAGTGCGCGAGGCACTTGATAGAGTCAAGCCGCATCTTCCTGATGATGCTGAAGATTGGATTATCACAGAATTCAATCTAGCCGAACAGCCAATCATGACGGTTAATCTGTCATCAAATATCGGACTACATCCCTTGAAGGAATTAGCTGAGGATCTTAAGGACCGACTAAAATCTATTCCCGGTGTACTTGAGGTAAACCGAATCGGAGGGTTGGAAAAAGAAGTCCAAATTCGTGTTGATCCGGAAAAAATGCAACATTACAATTTGGATCTAAATATTATTTCCAATACCATTGCTTCTGAAAATAAGACCATTCCGGGCGGGACAGTGAAGGTTGGTCCGCGAGAGCTTTTTATTAATGTCCCGGGAGAGGTGAAAAGCATCAACGAAATTAAGGATATGATCATAGCATATCAAAATAACGCACCGATTTATATCAAAGATATCGCGGATGTGAAATTTACTTTTAAGGAAATAAGAAGCCGATCACGCTTAAATACGGTTGAGTCGGTTTCCCTTGAAATATCAAAGCGCCCAGGCGAGAACTTGATAGAGATATCCAATAGAGTGAAAGAAATTATTAAAGCCGAACAGGATATTCACGGCGATAAAGTAAAGTACTCTATCCTTGGTGATTATTCTGAATTCGTTGACATGCTGGTTAAGGATTTGGAAAACAACATCTACACAGGAATGCTGTTTGTTTTGATGGTCCTTTTCCTGTTTTTGGGCATTCGTAACGCGATATTTGTGGGAATTGCCATCCCTTTATCTATGCTGATGAGTTTTATGGTACTAAGCTGGGTTGGTATCACATTGAATTTTATCGTGTTGTTCAGCTTAATTGTTTCGTTAGGCCTATTGGTGGACAACGCCATTGTCATTGTAGAAAACATATATCGCCACATTCAGTCCGGGAAACCGCGACGATCTGCCGTTATTACTGGTGTTAGCGAAGTTGCCGGCCCGGTAATCGCCTCAACCTTAACCACGCTGTTGGCTTTTTTCCCGGTGATTTTTATGCCGGGGATTATGGGAGAGTTCATGAATTATCTTCCTAAGACCTTAATCATTACTTTGAGTTGCTCATTGGTGGTGGGATTAATATTTAGTCCTGTAATCTGTGTCACCTTGATGCGTTCACCTAAATTGAAGCGAGGCTTAAATGAGGAAGAGCTCGTCATGCAGTCAAAGCTTTTGGTTAACTATAGTCGAGTGTTGCGTTGGACTCTGAAACATCCTTTTTGGACTTTGCTTATTATACTGGTGTTTTGGATTGGCGCAGCGGCTTTCTATTTTGGTGTTGCTAATCCAACCAGGGAAACCGAGTTTTTCCCCAAAGAAGAAGCGCGTGAAGCCGTGATCCGTGTTATTTCTCCTCAGGGAACTATTTTGCAGGTGTCCGATCAGCTTGTCAGGCAAATCGAGACAAAAGCTATGGGGTATAAAATCCATACGGAATCGATTGTTGCCAATGTGAGAGGAGAAGAAAGCAGAATTCGTTTGACCTTCCCCAATTGGGAAAAATGGAAGGATTTACGGCCATCTGAAGTCATTGAGCAGATTCGGGCGCTATTACCCCAGTTTACGGGAGCAGAAGTTCGCTTGGATCAAATGGGGGGAGGTGGTCCCCCGGTTGGACGAGCCGTTAATATTGAAATTACCGGTGAGAGCTTTCAAGAGCTTCATCGAGTGGCCGATGAGGTGAAGCATAGAATTAAAGATATTGAAGGCTTGGTCAATTTGGAAACCAGCGCCGATTCGGATCGTTCTGAAATTCAAATGTTAATTGATCGAACCAAAATCGCTCGACATGGTTTGCGAATCAATCAAGTGGCCTCAATTATTAGAACCGCGTTCAATGGAAGGGATATTTCCACCTATAAAATTGGTCAGAACGAATATGATATAATTGTTCGTTTGGATGAAAAATTCCGACAATATGATTCGGATTTAGGAACTTTGCAGATCATGACACCACAAGGTAAGTCGGTTGCATTGAGCGAGTTAGCTACGGTACGCCGCGTAAAGGCAGGCGGCACTATCTATCATTTGGATCTCAAGCGGGTGATTACTGTTGAGGCTGATGCCTCTAAAAATCGCTCTGGGACAGAGGTACTGAAAGATGTTAAGAAAAAGCTGGAGGATTACCTAAAAACGCTTCCCAGTGGAATGAAAATAAACTATGCCGGAGCCGATAAAACGCAAAAAGAAACTCAAGATTTCTTGGTCAAGAGCTTTGGTGTCGCGAACTTCTTGATCTTCCTGCTACTTGTGACGCAGTTTAATTCCTTTATTCGTCCATTTATTATTTTGGCCTCAATATTCGCGTCATTGGCTGGTGTGTTATTGGGAATGAGCGTTCATAGTGCGCCGATCAGTGTTTTGATGGGGGGAATTGGTACGATTTCATTAGCCGGGATTGTGGTTAATAACGCCATTGTATTGGTAGATTATATCAACCAGTTAAGGGAAAAAGGACATGCTTGTCATGAGGCGATTGTGATCGCCGGGATGGTTCGACTAAGACCCGTTGTACTAACAGCCATAACTACTATTTTGGGATTATTACCAATTACTTTGGGAATGGATATCGATTTTTATCGTTGGCCGAATTTTGTAGTATTCGGATCAGAAGGAGGGACATTTTGGAAACCGATGAATCATGCCATTATATATGGTCTGGCTGTCGCAACGTTCCTGACTCTGTTTTTGGTACCAGTGTTATATTCAATGACCGAGGGTATCAAACTGAGATTGACGCGTTTGAAAAAACGATTTTCGAAATGATTTACGCTCTGGTGATTAAGCAACACCAGGGTGATCTGCCATATAAGGAATCAAAAAACGGTAATCCCGCACCAAGGAAAAGGAAATCGAGACATCGATTACTTGATATTGCTCAGCTATCTTTGAACCATTCGTTTTTTTTCTTGATAAATTGTGACAAATGCCCCCCCAGCAAGGTGAATGTGAAAACAGTAACCCAGAGTACCCCCTGGATAAGCAGGAGCACCACACAAACAAAAATTGCGACTATGTTAAATCGCGAAAGTTCCATGGCTGGTCCTATCGATTTGAGGGTTAGGGTGTTTTTTGTTCTGAAAAAAGCTATCCGAAATCGGTAAGATTGGAATCCATCGTAAAAACAGCGCAACATGTAAAACAAATCCGCCCAGCACTCCAATCGTGATCCCGATATCAAACAAAATTGTAACTGTTCAGCTAATTTCTCTCTGGTGGCTCCATAGTCTCGAAGAGCTA
>CAZJUM010000059.1:0-13401 GCA_964549175.1 uncultured Pseudomonadota bacterium
AAAGGGATATTGCTGCTTAACTTTTTTGAACACAACATTTGACTATATCTCATTTCACTGACTTCTCCCTTTAGTCAGATTGAGTAAGTGGTGCTTAAATTGAGGTGATAAAAGTCATGATTTCGTTGCCGATATATTTCCTGTTCCAAAAGATTGATGCCATAAATAATAGAATACTCATTATAGATAACATGGTATCCATGTAGCCCAGATTAAGAAGGAACGACAAGTTCACCCGATCTATGGTGGAGTTTTTTATGAACTGATCAAATTAATGGTGATTTGTCACTTCGCTTCTTAACCCACCCTATGAAAATCCTGTATCCTTTGCCAATTTATCGGTTTAGCAAGGCCCACATACAGATAGAGGCATAAGTTATTTATATGAGGGGCGGAAAAAAGAGATAAAAGAGAATTATGGAATGAATTGAAGAGATCGAGGTTTGCATCCTGAGATGCGGTTTTAGAAGTGTTTTCAACTCGGCTTATTAAAACACTGCTTTCTATGCAGCTTCAAAGGCTTGTTCAGCTTCCAGTTTTCGCTTTTTTTCTAACTTGGCGGATATAATACCGGAAGTGATTACAATAATCGCGGCCACCAAAACGATCAATGATCCAATCGCATTAATCTTCGGACTCACACCAAGACGGGCTGCTGAGAAAACTTTCATGGGCAGTGTCGTCGAGCCGGGTCCCGCCACAAAGCTCGTAATTACCAAATCATCCATGGAAAGCGTAAATGACAGCAACCAACCGGAAATCAGGGCCGGTGAGATAATCGGTAAGGTGATCACAAAAAAGACCTTTAAAGGCGGTGCTCCCAGGTCCATGGCCGCCTCTTCAATAGAAAGATCCATGTCCCGCAGCCTCGATGAGACAATGATAGCCACAAAGGCAGTCGTAAATGTGATATGGGCAATCCCAATCGTCATCATTCCTCTCCCCTGAGGCCAGCCAATCAAACGTTCCAGTGAAACAAACAAAAGCAAAGCGGCGAGTCCGTCAATGATTTCCGGCATAACTAATGGCGCCGTAACCGTGCTGGCAAATGCCGAATGTCCTCGAAATCGACCAAATCGTGCCATCACATATCCGGCGATGGTTCCCAGCATAGTCGCGACGCAAGCCGTAAAAAAGGCAATCTGTAAACTGTTCCAGAAGGCATCGAGAATGCTCTGATCCTCAAGTAATTTACCATACCACTGCGCGGAAAACCCACCCCAAACCGTCACCAATTTTGACGCGTTGAATGAATAAATGATCAAAATCATGATGGGGATATACAAAAACGCAAAGCCGAATGCCAGAAATATCATCAGTCTTATAGAAGGTCGACTTCTCATAGCGCCTTCTCAGATTGGTAGTGGTGAAAAATCGCGAGCGGCACTGCCAGGAATAGCAGCATCACAATAGCAACAGCGGACGCCACCGGCCAATCTCGATTGTTGAAGAATTCCTGCCACAAGACACGACCAATCATTAAGGTATCGGACCCACCCAATAGTTCCGGTATCACAAACTCACCAACAGCCGGAATGAAGACCAACATAGAGCCTGCCACGATTCCAGGTAAGGATAAAGGAATCGTAATCTTCACAAAAGATTTCCAAGGCCGGGCACCTAAATCATACGCCGCCTCCAACAAAGTGTAATCATGTTTTACCAGATTGGTAAAAAGCGGCAAAATCATAAATGGCAGATAGGCATATACGATACCAACATACACCGCAATATCTGTATTAAGAATGTGCAGCGGTTTTTCGATAATTCCTAAACTCAACAACAAATTATTAAACAAACCGTTATTCTTCAGTATCCCAACCCAAGCATAAATCCGGATCAAAAACGATGTCCAAGACGGCAGCACAATCCCTAACAACAATATATTACGGACAGCCGGACCTGACCGGGCAATCGCATATGCCATTGGATAACCAACCAGCAGACATAACATGGTCGATATCAAGGCAAACTTCAAGGATTTTAGATAGGCATTGATATACAAATCGTCAGTTAACAGGAACAAGTAGTTGCCCATGTTCAGATTAACCTTCAACACTTCTTCCGAGTATTCAAATAAGGCTGAAAATGGCGGAATCGCCGTAACTACCTCTGAAAAACTAATTTTCAGTACGATGGCAAAAGGAATCAGAAAAAACAATGTCATCCAGAGCAATGGGATTGCAATCACCATTGTCCTTCCTTTTGGCAATATTCTCTTTAGATATGGGTTCATTTTATTAGCACTACTCCACTGACAGGTAACCAGCTTAAATAAATTTTCTCATCCCAGGTAGGACGTTTATGAATCGTCCGATTCAAATTAGCTTGGGTCGCGATTACACGTTTTCCATTGGCCAATTTGACATAATAGGTTGAAAACCCACCCAAATACACAATATCCTCTACTGTGCCGACGGTCCAATTATGCGATCCCTCCGGTTTTTCGCGTGAGACAATCACTTTTTCCGGTCGAACCGCAATGGAAACTTCCATACCAACAGTGCCTGTCACTCCATGATCAATGAGGATATCCGCCTCAATGTCATTGGAGGAAATTATTGCGTGATCCGGTTTAGCCTCAGTGATAAACCCTTTAAAGAGGTTCACCGAGCCAATAAACTCTGCCGTGAAACGGCTGTTAGGAAACTCATATACCTCTGATGGCGAACCTGTTTGAATAATATTGCCTTTGTTCATCACAGCAATTCGCGTGGCCATAGTCATGGCTTCCTCTTGATCATGGGTTACCATCATACAAGTGACCCCGACATCTTCTAATATATCAACCAACTCAATTTGCATTTGCGCCCTGAGCTTTTTATCCAAGGCCGCCATGGGCTCATCCAGCAGCAGGAGTTTCGGACTTTTTACCAATATTCGCGCCAGTGCGACACGCTGTTTCTGCCCACCGGATAATTGGTGACTTTTGCGTTTGGTATATGCTTCCATTTCAACCAATTTCAATGCGTCCATCACCTTTTCTTTGATTTGATTCCTCGGCACTTTGTCTTGTTTCAAACCAAAGGCAACGTTCTGTTCAACTGTCATATGTGGAAATAAGGCATATGACTGGAACATCATATTGATTGGGCGGTTAAAAGGGGGGATAGCCGCCATGTTCTGACCATCAACGATGATCTCGCCATTGGTTGGAGTCTCTAGCCCGGCTAACATCCTAAGTAGCGTAGACTTCCCGCATCCCGAACTCCCTAAAAGCGCGAAAATCTCCCCTTCTTTAATCTCCAGGTTAATACTATTGACAGCTACAAAACTGTCAAAGGATTTGCTAATGTTTTTGATTTCGATAAATGGTCGGGAATCTTTGACACTCTTGGCTTCGTGCTCTTTCTCTACAATCGTTGTCATGATAAATGCTATCTCTTCAAAAGGGGCGAAGGCGCACCAACACCGTTAGCCATAAAACGGAATTGATGCGTTGTTCAATGAGGGAGAGATTTATTGTCCGGTTTTAATCTTGGTCCATGTCCGAGTTATGACACGATTAATTTTCGGTGGCAATAATTTGAACATAAAGAGATTCTTTTTTGTTTCCTCACTTGGATAGATGCCTTCGTCTTCCAAGATCGATTGATCAATCATGCTATAAGATGCCTGGTTGGCATTGGCATAGGCGACATAGTTGGTAATACCGGCTGAGATTTCCGGTTTGAGAATGAAGTTTATGAACTTATGCGCGTTCTCAGGATGTTTGGCGTCCTTAGGGATTGCCATCATATCAAACCAAATCGCTGTTCCTTCCTTGGGAATCACATAAGCGACGTTCACACCATTTTTGGCTTCAACAGCACGCGTTTGAGCTTGAATCACATCACCGGACCATCCCAAAGCGATACAGATATCGCCATTGGCCAGGTCATTGATATACTTTGAGCTATGAAAATAGGTCACATGCGGACGAACTTTCTTCAATACCTTATAGGCTGCCTTGGTATAATCCGAAGCTTTGATACTATTTGGATCAATCCCCAAGTAGTTTAGTGTAATCGGCAGAACTTCGGTTGGGGCATCTAAAACAGCCACACCGCATTCCTTTAACTTGGAAACATACTCAGGTTTCAATAATATGTCCCATGAATCCAAAGGCGCATTTTCGCCTAAGATGGCTTTGACTTTATCCACATTATAACCGAATCCGGTGGTTCCCCACATGTATGGAATGGAGTGTTGATTGCCTTCGTCTATGTACGTCAGAAGGTCCATCATTTTCATATCCAAGTTGCCAAAATTGGAGAGTTTTGATCGATCCAATTTTCTAAAAACGCCGGCTTTAAGCTGTTTACCCAAAAACGAATTTGAGGGAACGACTACATCAAATCCGGACCCTCCAGCAAGTAGTTTGGTTTCCAATACCTCGTTGCTGTCAAAAACATCATAAACTACTTTGATGCCGGTTTCTTTTTCAAACAAAGCGATGGTATCCTCAGCAATATAGTCTGACCAATTAAACACATTAACCACATCATTATCAGCTGCCATAACCACATGGGTGAGCAATGCAACAGCCGAAACAAACAAAGACACTTTTTTTACAAAATTACGAAAAATGATGCCTCCTGACGAATATTTACAAAATGTATGATTGCATCGTTAATCGTCTACACGACCAGCGGGTTACTTGTTTTAAGAGATTTCCGGCGTTGTGCCGTACTCATTATAAAACTCAACATACAAGGGTCTGAAAAGAGTCTGCCATCAGTAGTTGCTCGATACATCTACTTATTTTCAACAGGGCACTTTCTATTTTTCGTTGCTATCACCAATTCGGAATCTTATCAAAGAGTATTCTTGAACCCCTAGCCAAAAGCTGTTCCTCTCCGAACTCCCCAAGAAACATTATTTATGCTTAGTCTCTTTTCGTGCCTCTTCAATGTGATTTATTTTCACACGATTATGAATTTCGCATCTCATAATCCCAGTTTATAACAAAGTCACGTTTCCGCTTATGGTGATTATAAACTATTTAAAAAAACAAAGAATGTCAACACTAGAAATACGATTTTAGTAAATATATTAAGCATCTTCACCGAATATAGGAATTATTAACATTAAATAAATCGATTAACGTTAAACTACCACGATTAACAAGCTACTCTAAAAACGCTCTCGAACATGTCAGATCCAATCAAACAGCGGTTTATTTTTGCTTTACTGCTCTTCACACACAATCCGACCGCCGATAATCGTCTTTTTGATTCGAATATTTTTTAACTCCTTTTTCGAAATCAAAAACAGATTGTGTGATACCACTGCAAAGTCTCCCAATTTTCCTGGGCTAATACTCCCTTTATCTTTCTTCTCACCACCAGCTTTGGTTGCATTCATGGTAAATAGCTTAAGTGCCTCGCAAACGCCGATAGCCTCTTTCGGATTGGGATGATTGACACCAATGTGAACGCCTACCAGTAGGCTTAAAGGCGTAATTGGCGCATCGGATCCGCTGGCAACGAGATTACTGGCATCCATAATGGATTTTCGAACAAGATATTTTTGTGATGCGCGGAAGCGCCGGTTGAGTGCTATGGATTTTGGAAGCTTTCATATCTCTCTACCGGAGGTTTCCGTTTCCAACCAAACACTATTCAATACTTCCCGATCATTTTCTCAACAGGCTTTTTTAGAGCCAAAGGAATGCCACTAACCAATAGTGTTACTTGGTTAGCGACAGCCGCAATCCGTTGGTTTAATCGTCCGGCAGTATCTCTAAATTGCCGTGCCATGGCGTTTTCAGGAATAATTCCCATTCCGACTTCATTGGTCACCAAAACAATAGGACACGGAATATCTTCTAAAAAATCAACAAATTCAGAGATTTTTTCACTGATGCAATCCTCAGTTTGACAATAATGCATCAGATTCCCAACCCAAACCGTTAGACAATCCAGCAGTATTACATCAACGGCTGAAAGGATTGATTTCATTTTTGCCACGATTTCAACGGGCTCTTCAATGGTCAAATAACTTTCATCACGATTCGCTTTATGTTTTTCGACCCGCGCCCTCATTTCATCATCAAAAGCTTCGGCTGTGGCGACAAAGGCCTTTTTTGCGAAGGGATCCGCTAAAGTTAGCCCATAATCGCTTTTCCCGCTCCTACCACCACCGGTGATCAATATAATATCATTCATTAAATTATCCCTCTTTGTCGTTTATTGGCATAAGCGATTTTTATCAGGCCGGTGTCATTCAAAATAGTAAAATAAAAGTAAAATAGCCGTAGAAAAGAGTGTGGCAATAAATGTCGCACAGCATATCAATCGACAGGCATGAATCAAATGAGTGACTTCAACATCACTTGTGCCATTTCCCAGCCATGGTTTCTTTACTACACCATGGGCATAAACGGTATCCCCGCCAAGTTTTATAGCCAAAGCACCCGCGACACTGCTTTCCGCGTGGCCCGCGTTGGGTGATTTGTGTTTTAAACGATCTCGCCAGCCAATATGCCAGGCTTGCACACTATCAGCTTTGCAAAAAATCGCCGCAATGCTGATCACCAGAATTGTCAAACGGGCCGGAATAAAGTTCAATAAATCATCCAGGCGGGCACTGGCTTTCCCAAAATACTGGTATTTATCGCTTCGATACCCCACCATGGAATCCAAGGTACTCATAACTTTGAATAACAACAAGCCGCATACTGCCAATGTAGCAGGCGGAGCACCAACCACAAAACCGAAAACAGCGCCGAATACAAACCAAAAAATCGGAGATAAAACGCCATCGGTAAAGTTCTCCGCCACACTTTCAATTGCCGCGCGAATCACGGCCGGGGCGTCAAGTTTTGAAACATTCCTTCCGACAATCATCCCCGCCGCTTTTCTGGCCTCGATTAGCTTATTATCTCGAACATGATTCGCCACCCGCTTGGCATGTTTCACCAGATCTTTTAATGCAATCAATGAATAGCTTAAAAATATATTGAGAACAATATGATAATCGTTTAGCAGAGTGTTTATAGCCAAATAGCATATAATCACTACGGATTGCAGTACAATAATCAGCAGAGCACCGGATAAGATGTTATAAAAGCCTATCCGTCGAAAGAATCGTTCCAAAATTGCAATACTGTGTCCGATAAGCTTCACCGGATGTAATGGGTAAACCGGATCACCGAATATGGCGTCCAGCGTGATGGCTACTAACAGGACTATAATAACTTCAAACATATAAATATTGAGAGCTGACAATTTATTGGCGTTTTTGCACTGATTGGGTAATCACTGCCAATAATTGATTGTTTTCAGGCTGTGTTCTGATGGCAAATCTGAAATAATTCTCTTCGAGACCTACAAAGTTGCGACAATCGCGGATATACAATCCATTGCACAATAATTCCCGAATCAAATCATCCAAATTATTGGTAGCATCCCATTTTGCCAGGAAAAAATTGGCGGTGGGAGCAAATACCTGAATCCCGCTAAGTTGCCTGTATTCCGCATACATTCGTTCCCGTTCTGTCTTTATCAATGATTCCAATTGATGCTCATAATCCTGACACTTTAATAGATCGAGCGCCACTTGATTGGCAATACCATTAACGGTCCATGGTTCTTTATGCGGTGACAATTTCGCGATTGTTTCTTCATGGCCAATCACACAGCCCAAGCGGAGTCCGGGAAGAGCATAAAACTTGGTGAGTGATTGAAAAATCAATATGTTTTTTCTAAAACGGTGTTCATTGATAAATGTATACTGGTCGCTGTTTTCGACAAATTGCATAAAAGCTTCGTCAATCAGCACCCATTTTTCCGGATATTGATCTGAAAGTGTTAAGATATCATCCGGCGAAAAGAGTGATCCTGTAGGATTGTTAGGATGACCAATCATCAAGGCATCCGCGTCATCCATTAATTGTTCAATTGTGTCTAATTGAGGCACCGCAAACCCGGAGTCCATTTTATAGAGCGCAGCTTTGACAGGGATGCTGGCGAGTTTACAAGAGCGTCCATAATCGTAAAAGGAAGGGGTTAAAATCACTGCCTTTTTGAATTTCAGCACACGCGGCACTAAATATATGCATTCTGTGGAACCATTTCCCGGAAGGACATTTGCCTCTCCGATTCCATACTTTTTGGCATAAAATGTTTTAACGCCGTTGCCGTCAATACTTGGGTAACGCTCCACTTCAGCGGAAAATTTCTGCCATGAGTCCTTAATCGGAGCCGGTGGTCCCAATGGGCTAATGTTAACGCTAAAATCCAAAATTTCACATTGTGGAATATTGAATTTGGCAAAATCATGCTCGGGAGTTCCTCCGTGGATATGTTGTTCCGCTTGTTTCATTACTTCATTCCGTTAAAACAATTGGATGCATTCAGCAAACAGCGTTCAGCCATCAGCTTTATCCGGTGAAAGCGGGCATATGGCTTTTTTTTATCTTCGATCAGAGCTACTGCTTCTGAAAACCTTATATAATCCCGTGTTGAGTCTGAAAACCGACTGCTGATAGCTGAATGCTCACAAACAATTATTGCAAAAATCCAACGATAAAAATATATGTCGCGAGCCAATCCGCAGGTACAAATACCACCGAAAACATCACAAGTAACTCGATCAATTCGCTACCTGTACCGAGTAAATCACCAGTGATACCGCCTACTTTTTTCAAGCACCAGGTGCCAAATCCTTTGATTGCCATAGCGCATATTAACCAATAAATCACACCACTGATATTGAACAGGAAAATTAGCATTGCCAGGGCAAGAAGATGAGCGATCCATCGGTGCCGTTGACCGGCATTCTTCAAAAATGGGCCTGCAGTGCCCTCAGCTCGGGCATAAGGCAAACAGACGGCCTGTTCGACTTGTAGTGTTCTGGAGATGATGAATGCGGCAATGATCCATTCCACACGATCGATTTCAAGGAGTTTCGTAATCGCGATCCATTTGGTGACTAGCACTAAAATCAAAGCAACCACCCCAAAAGTTCCCAAAAAGGAATCCTTCATGATCATCAGAATTTTTTCAGGTGTATACCCGGCCCAAAATCCATCCGCCCAATCGGCTATGCCATCCAGGTGAAAACCACGAGTTAAGAAAACAGTCAAACTGACACACAGAATTGCTATCCCTTCCGGCCAGTGAACACCAAAGATCAGAACCATTAATTTCGCCACAACGACTACCAGACTCCCCAATACCAGTCCAACAACGGGAAACCATACCAGTGCGTCGGAAAATTCTTCGGCATCTTTTCCCGGAAGCGGGATGCTGCTCAATGTGCGAAATGCGGTGACGAATCCCCTCATAGAATGTCTATTATAATCCTTTAAATCTATTAGCCAAAACTTGAAGATCGCTTTTAACCTTAGCGGTTAATTTAGGATGCGGTGGCGAGCTGTTCTTTTTCGGTGTAGGCGCAATAATTAAATAATAAAAACAATCGATCATAAAACGATCTGCCGAAATGCTTTCGATAGCGGGTTTGCGGTATTAGTCGCTTTAGGCCTCAAAGTTAAAATGTAGGCTTTGCCGCAATCGGCATACACCAACCGGTGCCAAAGGCCTGGTCGGTAATTTTTAGACCGGGTGCCGCTTGTTTTCTTTTGAATTCAGCGACTTTGACCAAATGGGCTACTTTTGTTACCATTGCTGCGTCAAATCCTTTTTCAACAATCTGCTCCGTTGACCAGTGCTTTTCAATCATCATTTCCAGCACCTGGTCCAAAACATCGTAATCGGGCAAACTATCCTGATCGGTTTGATCCGGTCGTAGCTCGGCTGAAGGTGCTTTGGTAATTATGTTTTCAGGTATAATTTCGCCTTGGGTTCGGTTGATCCATTTGGACACCTGATACACAATTGTTTTGGGCAAGTCGGAAATCACAGCCAAACCACCGCACATGTCACCATAGATAGTGCAATACCCCACAGCTAACTCAGACTTGTTTCCTGTTGTTAACAACAATGAGCGATGCTTGTTGGATACGGCCATCAAAATATTGCCTCGAATTCGGGCTTGGATATTTTCCTCAGTTAAATCCGGACCCAATCCCTTAAACACGTTTTTCAGAGCGTGATCAAAAGCATTCATCATCTTTTCAATGGGAACCGTTTCCGTACTTATGCCGACGCTTTTGGCAAATGCCAATGCATCATCAATACTGCCTTGGCTGGAATAAGGCGACGGCATCATTATTGCCAATACATTTTCCGGGCTGATCGCACGCGCGGCAATCACTGCTGTCAAAGCTGAGTCAATACCTCCTGACAATCCCAGTACAACCTTTTTAAATCCACATTTTCGTATATAATCCCGTGTCCCTGAGACCAATGCTTCGTAGACAATTTCATTTTTATCCATGGCAGGCTCAATACGGTTTTGGTCTAAATGATCAATATCGATAATCAAAAAATCCTCATCAAAAGCCTTAGCCTTTGCTATCACTTTTCCTTTTTGGTCAAACGCACAGCTATTCCCATCAAATATCAGGTCATCATTTCCACCCACTTGATTGATACTGATCACGGGAGTTTCTGATCGCCTAGCCGTTTCCGCCAAATGTTCCTCCCGATGTTCTTGTTTGGAGAGGGAAAATGGTGAAGCCGCAGTATTAATAATCAAATTGACTTTTTCTTCCCGAATATCAGCCAAAGGATTGTGAAAATACAATGGTTGTGCGCCAGCTGAATCATTCCAAATATCCTCACAAATTGTAACCCCTACTTTTCGTCCGTTGAGACCGATAATTTGACTACTATCAGAGGGTTCAAAATATCGCGCTTCATCAAATACGTCATAGTTCGGCAATAGTTTCTTTCGAATTGTCTTCGAAACACTTCCTTTGCTGAGCAAAAACACCGAATTGTACAGCGGCTTTCCAACCCCTGTATCATTGAATTCAACCCCACCGATTAAAATAGGCGGGTAGTCTTTTAACCTTACGGCCAGCTCGTCTATTTTTTCTTTGACTAGTTTGATAAAGGATTGGTTAAGGAGATAGTCTTTGGGTGGGTAGCCAATAATGGAAAGTTCAGACGTTAAAAACAGATCAATCGGTTGATGTTGGCTTTGTTCCTGGACCGCCTGAGCGATTTTTTCCGAATTTCCGGCAAGATCACAAACATGATAGTTGAGTTGCAATAAACAGATTTTCACAGCATTTTATGTGGAATGGTCCATCAAAATTCGTGAGTGAACTTGCCAGACATCGGATTATAGTCGCCAATTACCGAAAAAGCTGGTTGTACTTTTCCAAAAACCTTTTTGGGGGTTTGGTAGATTTGAATTTGCTTGACTGAGTGCCTTTTTTATTTTTTTTCAAGCGTGTTGTATTTCTGTAGCGCATTTTCCACAGGTTCCTTTAACAGCGCATTCACCAGCTCAAATAGGTTTTTCAGATCCCTTGAAGTGGTGATAGCGTTTTCGACAATCAGAGTCGGCGTGGAATCGACATTGGCATATTCAGCAATGGCTATCCCATCTTTCATCTTTTTGATAATATCGGGAGATTCCATCATGGTAACAAACTCATTGCTCAGCCCTTCCAAAATAGCGACGTTTTTCAGTATCTCTTTGTTGTTGATTTGCTGGGCCAGGTCTTGTTCAAACACAAAGGAAAAAATTCGATCCTTAACCTGCTGCCCTTTCCCTTTTTCCAATCCAATATAATAGAGACGCCCCGGGTTTGGCCCCGCCCATCCGATTGGCCGTGCGCTGATTTCCAATTTACCTTCAAATATTTTTTCAATGAGAGGAATCTGCTTGTTGAGTTCCCAGCAGTGAGAACAAGTAAAGGAAAACACTTCGTCAATGCGGACTTTATCTAAAGAACGAGCCACAGGCGGGATGTTTGGAATGATTACCTCAAATTTCCCGGGAAGATCGGCAAAAACCACTTTCGGGGCCAATAGTGCTAGAAACAAAAGATTTGTTAAGAATGTTTTCATCGTGCAATTTCGATTTTAGGTTGATCGATTAGTTTTTTTGTCGCAATGCGTTACTTTGAAGGAGTCAGAGATTTTATGTCAACATTAGACCTAAAAGGCCTGAAAACAGGATGATATTGTTGATTTAATTTGAGAGGAATCAGGGATCATATTGCGATATGTGATAATGACCACTTTGCTTAATTTTCAAGTATCTACGCGAAGCATGCCAATCGGGAAGAACGATCCCGGTCACATGTGTGGCTTTTGTAATGATGGGGTCTTTGGGATGAAAATGTCCGACGATTAATAAATACGAGTGATATAATTGTTCGACCTCAAACAGATATCGCTCCCATTCTTCCATTGGGAAAAATCGCCGAAACTCCGGGTTGGTTTGTTTAAGTTTTTTTTCCAACCCCACCATAATTATTTTTGAAATAAAGGGCGGCACGAAATCAAAAAACCTTTTTAAAAGGGTATGACGAACGATTCGACGCCATTTTAAATACTGTTGATCCTGAGAGTTTACTGTATCCCCATGGATGAAACTGATTTTTTTTGAACCAAGCTGGATATGTAAAAAATTTCCGGCAATGGCAAAAAACGGAAGTTTTGGAAAACTATTTTGAGAGAACTCCGGGAAAAAGATATCTCGATTGCCAACAACCAGATTCGCTTTTCCACCATTCTGATTAAATCGACCAAGGTGCCTCAAGAATTGATCGACCTGTGGCGTATGGTGCTTCGACGGTCCTGCCCAAATATGAAACAGATCCCCCAAAAAAACTATTTCTTGCTTTAAAGGATCCAGCGATTGAATAAACTGAATTAGATTTTCAACATCTTGGGGTTTTGTTCCTAAGTGCGCATCAGCAATAACAATTAATTCCATTATAACCCGCTCAAATCGCTTGTAATTTTAGAGATAAGTCCAGTATTTTCTGTTGACAAATTCAAAATTCAGACACTAGATTCAATCCTTCACTGTGGCGAAGTAGCTCAGCTGGTTAGAGCGTGCGACTCATAATCGCAAGGTCGGGTGTTCAAGTCACCCCTTCGCTACCATACTCGCCTTCCGTACTTCAAGCATTACCTCGAAGTTTTCAACCAGATATCAGTCTCATTTGAGGTGCTTTCAATGATATTTGTATACTGCTTGGCGTACCATAAGGTCAAAATTTATTCTGGCTATTTGCTATTGACAGCCCTTTGCAGAGTTATATTCACCTCATAGTTTTATTGTTCATCCATCGGGAACGATATAAAAAAGTGAGATCCCATTTCAGAAAGGACTCAGTATTTTCGAATCTTGAAGTTTTACGGAACTGAAGAAAAATGTTGCGAATCTTTGGTGTCCTTTCGATGGCTATTGCTTATTATTGTTCAGCGTGTGGTCACCGAGATCATTGCTTTATTGAATTGAGAAAGCTGTATCAATGCGCGCGACACGAAAATTGAGATATAGTCAAATGTTGTGTTCAAAAAAGTTAAGCAGCAATATCCCTTT
>CAZJUM010000060.1:0-13344 GCA_964549175.1 uncultured Pseudomonadota bacterium
TATAAAGGCTTTTTATCGTCCGTTACAGTACCCAATCTCTGTAGACTGTCTAATGCAGGCGGATTAACAAAAATCCGTCAAAAACCTTGTCAAGTAAAAAATAAACTTTTTTGCACTTTTTTAATAAGTTCTGAACAGTTACAAAGTTTTTTGAGTTCCGTTCAAAGAAATCGATTAAAGCTCATTCATTACAATAGCTCGGATTCCTTTGTCGCTCGGTTATTATTGATGTTCGGTCTCGTATTGCCGGATTCTGTCGCATCCAATGATTACAGCTTTAATTAAGCGTGTTGTGATTAACTAAAATCCATGTTCCTTAAGAAAGTCAATTGAAATATCGCTTTTGGGGGGTTCCTGGTGGCGAGAAAGCAATCGCTCGATATATCGGGCAATGACATCAGTTTCGATATGAACCTGATCAGACGTCTTTAAGTCGGATAGAGTGGTTTCCCTGTATGTGTGCGGGATTATGGCGACCCTAAATCGATCCGCACTGAGTGAAGCGATCGTCAAACTAATGCCATTAATGCAAACGGAACCTTTATTGACAAAGTATTGTTTCACATCCTCAGGTAGTGAAAACTCCAATTCGTAAAAGCTATTTAACTGGTTAATATCAAGTAATGTGGCCATACTATCCACATGACCCTGAACAATATGACCGCCCAGGCGGTCAGTCAGAAGGAGAGCTCGTTCCAGGTTGACTCGGTTTCCCGATTTTTTTTGAGCAAAAAGGGTTTTTTTGACGGTTTCGCCGGATATCTCAAAAACCACTTGCGTGTCGTTATATCGAATAGTTGTTAAACAAACCCCATCGACGGCGACACTATCACCAATCCTCATATCAGATTGAATCATAGAGCAGTTTACGGTTAATCCCGATTGGTCGGTGCCGATGGTGTTTAACAATTTAATAGTTCCCACTTCTTCTACAATTCCGGTAAACATAAGCAAGATTGATCAGGTGGTGTCTGGAATTTTTTGTTCGATCATTGGCAACACAATGTTGGCAAGCAACTATCATAGTTGAGCGTGGTCTTTTTTTGGCATTTAGACAATAGAAATATAGCGAAATAAAAGGGGCAAAAGAAGTTTGTTGAATAAGTCACATTTTAACTAACGCGTGAAGTTGCCGATGATCAATAAATCCTCTCCCAGTGGTCGAAAGGATTGGAAGGAAACCCGGGGAGCATCTGTAAGTTTATCAATTTGAAGTTCTCCGCTCCAACCAGGAGCTAATTGGCTTCCGATGATTTTTCCGGATAGAAATAAGTAGATTTCGTCGACCAGGTTTTCGCGGATAAAACCAGAGGCCAGTCCGGCACCTCCTTCCACCAGCAACGAACAAATTCCCAGGTGATAGAGTCGCTTTAATGCCCAATGTAGGGATGTTTGCTCGGAGTCAGATACCAAACAGGTAACGCCTTTGGACTTCAGCGCGGAAAGCTTTTGTCGCGAAATCCTGTTGCCGGTGATCACAATGCTTTTGGTTTGTTGATCCAAAACAAAAGCGGAGTCTAAGGATATATTACCTGAATTTGAGAATACAACGCGAATGGGATTTCGAGGGTGCTCGGAAATTCGATCATTTAGTTTGGGGTTGTCTAAGTCGAGTGTTTTTCTCCCAACAGCGATGGCTTGATGTTGACTTCTGAGTCGATGTCCGAACGCCCTCGCTTCAGTCCCTGTGATCCACTGGGATTTTCCTGAGGGCATAGCGATACGACCGTCCAAAGTTGATGCCACTTTTAACGATAGGTAGGGAATTCGATCGACAATATGTTTATTAAATACTCGATTTAGCTGAGTACATTTTTTCTCACAGATACCAGTGATAACTTTGACTCCTGCTTCTTTCAGTTTTTTGACGCCTTTCCCGGTTACTTTGGGGTGGGGATCAAGGGAGCCGACGATAACCATGCCCACTTTTTTTTGCAGAATAAGGTCCGCGCAGGGTGGGGTTCGACCATAATGAATGCAGGGTTCCAAAGTGACAAAAAGAATAGAGTCTTCGGGCACCTGATCAAAAGGGTTGAGAGCAATGACTTCCGCGTGAGGCATACCCGCTTTTTTGTGATAACCCTCAGACAGTATAGTCAGATCCGGAGTGGTTAAAATGGCACCTACCATGGGATTCGGGTCGGTTTGAAACCGCGCTTTTCGTGCCAATTGAATAGCACGTTCCATCAACCGCTCCAAATCGCTGTGAGGTATTTGAGTTGTTTTCACAATAAGATACTTTCAGGAGATCTAAGGCGATTGATAGCCGTGAGATCCGAGTCTTTGTATACGTTCTTCAGGAGTAATAATTTTCCTGATTATGTACTATTAACATTCTAATTTGCCAATAATGCCTGTCATCCCTGCGGATGCGAGCATCCGGGAAACCATTTGGTTTCTTAGGCTTTTATGGTTAGATTCCCGCTTTCGCGGGAATGACTCTTCCCCCGGTGGCTCCATAATGGCGTAGCCTTGCGGAGTCTTAATGTAAAATCATACAGACTCCATAGCTCTTCGAGACTATGGAGCCACCAGAGAAAAATTAGCTGAACAATTACATAATAATTTTTGTAATACCGGCTCCGAACTTCTCATTCACCTCAACGACTTCACCGGTAGATTTTACGCCCAAGTATATGGCTATGGCAAGATCAAGATATTATATGAAGTACGCTAATTTGTTTTATTAATTGGCTGGGAACTCGTTTAAATATAGAACTCGATAGTCAGCTTATTTCAGAAGATCTGATTCATTTTTTATCAATAGCAGCTTTCATCTGATTTTTATTGTCAAAGAAATAATGCTCCGAAATTGGCTTATTTTTCAATGCACGCTTGAGTGCAAAAAGAGCTATGACAAGGGTTTGAAAAAGTCATTGCCTTTGTCATCAACGATAATAAACGCGGGAAAATCTTTTATCGTAATCATGTGAATTGCTTCCATACCCAGCTCGGGATATTCGATAAGTTCGACATGTGTGATGCAATTTTTGGCCAAGATCGCGGCGGCACCCCCGATTGACCCAAGGTAAAACCCTCCGTTTTCTTTGCAGGCATCGGTAACTTGTTGTGAGCGATTTCCTTTGGCCAGCATTACCAATGATCCGCCCGCTTTCTGGAAAGGCGCTACATAGGCATCCATCCGCCCCGCCGTTGTCGGGCCAAATGATCCGGACGCGTATCCTTCCGGTGTTTTGGCAGGGCCGGCATAGTAGATAATATGATTTTTAAAGTAGTCCGGTAGTGGTTCCCCTTTTTGGAGTCGTTCATTGAGTTTAGCGTGAGCAATATCTCTGGCAACAACAATTTTTCCGCTCAACATGACCCGTGTCCTGATAGGATGTTGTGAAAGTGTTTTTCTGAGTTGGTCCATCCCCATATCAAGGTCTAGTTTGAAAACTTCTTCATCAGCCAGTAAAGGCTCTGTGTGTAAAAATTGTTGAGGATTGGTTTCCAGTTTTTCCAGAAATATCCCTTCGGAGCTGATGACTCCTTTGATGTTTCGATCAGCGCTGCAACTCACCCCAATTCCGACCGGGCAAGAGGCACCATGACGTGAGAGGCGGATGACTCTGACATCGTGACAAAAATACTTCCCGCCAAATTGGGCTCCGAGCCCTAAACCCTGTGTGAGTTTAAACACTTCCTTTTCTAACTCGATATCGCGAAATGCTCGACCTGATTCGTTTCCGGTAGTTGGGAGTTCATCATAAGACTTAATTGATGCCAGCTTGACAGTTTTTAAATTCATTTCAGCGGATGTACCACCGATTACGATAGCCAGATGATATGGTGGGCAAGCGGCGGTTCCGAGACTCGCGATTTTTTCCCTTAAGAATTCCATCAGTTTTTCCGGGTTCAAAAGCGCTTTTGTTTCTTGAAACAGGAATGTTTTATTTGCCGATCCGCCGCCTTTGGCCACAAAAACAAACTTATACTCAGAACCTTGGTCCGCGTAGATATCAATTTGCGCCGGTAAATTGGTGCCGGTGTTCTTTTCCTCGTACATGGTTAATGGGGCCACTTGCGAGTATCTAAGATTAGTCTCCGTATAGGCGTGATAAATCCCTTTACTGATAAACTCCCTATCGCTATTGTTTTTCGTCCAAATGTTTTCCCCTTTTTGGGCCATCACAATTGCGGTACCGGTATCTTGGCAGCTAGGCAGAACCATTTCCGCGGCAATAACAGCGTTTTCGAGGAGATTTTGGGCAACATATCTATCATTTACCGACGCTTGAGGATCCTGTAGAATCTTCTGTAATCCTTCAAGATGACTTTTTCTGAACAAATGTGAGACCTCACGCATTGCCTCTTTGGCAAGTAATGTCAGGCACTCAGGTTCAATTGTTAATATGGTGCGTCCGTTGAAGGTATTGGTGGTCACCCCATCTTTGGAAATGAGTCGATACTCCGTGGTATCTGCTCCGAGTTGAAACATATTTTGATAGTTAAATTCGCTCATGATTTACCCTTATTGATTGTATATTGATAAGATCAGCATTTACTTTGTAGCTTCTCAGGATCTTCCCAAAAGACATTGTAATTGTTCAGCTAATTTCTCTCTGGTGGCTCCATAGTCTCAGAGCTATGGAGTCTGTATGATTTTACATTAAGGCTCCACAAGGCTACGCCATTATGGAGCCACCGGGGTCAGCATTCACTTTGTAGCTTCTCAGGATCTTCCCAAAAGACATTTATCCTTTTAACCACTTGCTAAATGTTACTCGACAAACGCCCATCGCTTTCGCTGATCTTTTAATACTGCCATTGTTTTGATCAAATATCCATTGGGAATATTTTTGAATGAAAAATTTCCGAGCTTCATTGAAACTATCAAAATCAGAAAACGATTTTCCGCACACAAAATCTGTTAATTCCTCCAAGTTCACTTCACCCTTATTATTTTTACCCGGAAGTGTAAGGTTTGTTGAGTATCGTGCCTGTCTTTTTAAATGTTCTAATGGGGTTATTTCATCTCGGATGCTCTCATTCATTCTCAGTCTATCGTTGTATTGAATAGCGGCTTTCTCTAAATCCCTAAAATTTCCTTTTAGTGGGGACACATTCAACCAGTGCCGGAGTTCCTTATCATGGTTGTATGGATTGGGTATTTTGAATTTCATTTTCTGCCATATTTTATCCCAGTAGTTTCTTATTACTGAGGGAAACTCATCCTTTAAATGTTCACGCTCCTCTGCTAAAGATGGCAAGCGAATAACCCGTTGACTGATGCGATCCAGTAAATCTGGCAGGATTGCATATTCTCCATTTCCCACAAGCTCTTCCCATTCTTTATTTGAAGCACAAATCAATTGAAATCGATTTTTAATTTCCTTAGATCCGCCCACTTTTTTAAATCGGAAATAGCCATCTTCATCCGTCTGAAGGGTTCTCAGCAAATCTGCTTGTACCCTCGGGTCTAAATGATGAATTTCGTCTAGGAAAAGAGGATTTTCTTCTGAAGCCCTCTCAAATGCCCCTTTAATGGCTACTTTCGCATAGCTATGAATTCCTTTCTCACATCCAAACAATTCACTCCTCGCTATATTATAATCGCTACCGGAAAAACTAGCGCAATTTACAACCTCTGATTTATCTTTACCAACGATAGTCTCTATTTGGGCGCTCTTCCCGGTTCCTCTTTCTCCTAACAAAAAAATTGGGAAAAAGTTACGTTCCTTTATATAGAATTGCAAATGTTCAACTTTTTTATATAAAAGAGTTTTCTTCGGTATTGTGATATCACTAGTTTCAATTGTAGGGCTTTTAAGAAGATCCTTCCTGACTTCTTCAACAGTTATATCCCCAAAGCGATTCTTTTTTGTTTTACTATCTCGAATTTTTAATAATCGAGCATGTTCCATTGCCTTATCATGCCAGGCTAAGTAATACCAGGCGATTTGGATTTCCGTAGTTGTTCCGTATAGATTGATCAACAGTTTCTGGCCTTCCAATCCATATTTAGCAAAATACTTAGTCAGAGCATGCCTTATACCCACAACATCTTCCATATCGTCTATTGGAAGTTGCTTAATGATAATTTTGGGGAAGTTAATTTGGGGTTTTAAATCCTCTAACCATTCTAGCTGATATTTTACGGGATATTCATTAATCGCGTGCCATAATCCGGCAATATCAGCTCCGTTGTTTTTAAATATGATCTTGGTATTGTTATAGGAAGGTATATCCTTGTTTGCACATAACCCCTTGATAGCCTTAATTAAACTGCTATTTTGGGACTCCACTCGGATAACTTCATCTACCAAGCGCTTTCTGGTGTCTTGCCATCGGCTCGGATATGATTTTTGCCACTTCCGCAGGTTTTGGGGTATCAGGAAATGCGCTTTATCAATAGGAAGCTCATCATTGCACTTCCATTGTCGTTGCAGTTCATATTGGTCATATTGAGTGTCTGAGAATTCCTTCTCATTTCCGGAGCCAAGGGAATCAATCATTTCCCTTTCTTTGAGCAAGGCTTTAAGGCATTGCAGAAAAAAAGCGATTCCGTGCCTGGAATAACCAAAAGAAATAAAAATGGGTTTTGTTTTCATAGTTGATTTGCAAAATATTTTTATTAAATATAAATTATTATTATCATTTAAGTGAAAAATTTTTATAATAAGAATCTTAACTTTATGTCAATAAAATATTTTTATTCAATAAATACAAGAATATAGAAAAATTAATATTGCATATTTTATTTATGGCGTGTAAATTGCAATATACCTATAGAATTTGCATTATTCTTCAACCTTATCTCAAACTTAAAATAAGGAGAGCCAATGAACTTCACAAAGCATGCTTCTTTTAGAATGATCCGGCGGGGGCTGGGTAAGAGACTGGCTGAAATAGCCTTGAAAGAAGGTAAATCAATGAAATTTAATCGTGATCGAATACTGGTGACGGAAGAAATCGTTCGGAATTTAAGAGGTCATAAAGATTATCCAGAAAAGCTTATAAAAAAAGCTGAGAAATCCGCCCCTTATGTATGTGTTGTAAAGGGAAATGTCATCATTACAATTTTCCGTGTGACTCAGCGATTAAACAAAACCCATGCGAATTAAAAGATTCAATTATGGGGAAAATACTAATAACAGGAGCTGACGGAGCTATCGGTAAAGAACTTCGGAAAGCCTGGAAAGAAAAACAGCTTATTTGTTTTGACAGAAATCTTGGTCAGGAAATGACGAATGCGAATGATTTAAGATCCGTATTCCAAGAACCCGTCGATACCGTTATCCATTTGGCCGCTTTATCTCGGGTGAGAAACGCGGACATTTATCGAAATGAACTGGCGAGGGATAACGTCGAAAGCATCCAATTTCTGATTTGGGCTGTTAAAGAACTTGAGAATAAGCCAAAGGTGATATTCTCAAGTTCCAGAGAAATATACGGAAATGTCAATGTGTCGTGTTCGGAGCTTATGACACCTCAAGCTATAAACGCATATGGTCAATCAAAAGTTCTAGGGGAGTGCCTTCTGACAGAAGCTGCTATGAAGTATAATTTCCCGTTAACAATATTACGTTTGTCGAATGTTTACGGGTGTATGCTTGATCATCCGGACAGGTTCTTCCCAAGAATACGCGACACGTATTTTAATGGTCATCCTATGATCATTTTCGGGGGAAATCAAAAATTGGATTTTCTCCATGTTGATGATCTCATCGAGGCTTTCCTAAGAATAGTAAATCGGAATCAGCGGAGCCATCCGGTAGAGATATTTAATCTGGCCAGTGGTAAATCGAGAAGTCTCCTTGATGTGGTTGATATTATAGAAACATCATTTGGTTCACTTCCGATTATCAGAGCCGTTGGAAATGAAAGTGAAGTCAAATGTTTTTACGCTGACATTTCACGGGCTCGAGACGAGCTCGGTTTTTCACCTGCCATCAGAATTGAGGAAGGTATCCAACGTTATTTTAATACCTATATCGAACGATAAAACTTAGTCTTATGAAAAATCCTCAAGCACAACAACGAAAAATTCTTAAAGTGATCCACGGCTACCCGCCGTATTACATGGCCGGAAGTGAGGTTTACTCTTTTAACCTTTGCAACGAGCTTAAGAAAGACAATAGCGTTTTTGTATTTACCCGGATCGAGAATCCTTATGCACCACCTTACGCCGTTTCAGAGTCCAATGAGGGAGATATTCATATTCTCAGGGTTAATAAGCCAACCAGGGACTATACATTTAAAGACAAATACCTGGACACAAAAATCGATAAGATCTTCCGGGATTATCTGGAACGAGTGAGCCCGGGTGTTGTTCATATCGGTCATATATCCCATTTGAGTACAGGGATTTTGAATGTCATAAAAGAAAAAGGAATTCCTATTGTATTCACTGTTCATGATTTTTGGATGGGTTGCTTTCGAGGACAATATATCAAACCGGACATGTCTGTTTGCGAAGGAAAATCCACAGAAAATTGTTTGAATTGCGCGAGATATTTCTTTAAAGACTGGATGTCTGTTGAAGAGATCACGACATACGAAGATCACATGAAACATGTACTAGCGCATGTGGACCACTTTCTGATTCCCTCACAGACATTGATGAGTTTTTACAGGGAGATGGGGGTCCCCGGGGAAAAGTTAGTTTTTTCCCCATATGGTTTTGATAAGAATCGCATATCAGTTAAAAAAGTAAAACAAATGATTCCGGACAAAATTAACTTTGGTTTTATCGGACGCGTTATTCCCGTAAAAGGGGTCCATTTAATGCTTAAAACATTTAAAAGAACCAAAGGTGAGGCTCAACTTTTCCTTTATGGCGCTTTGGGTTCAGACGCCAAATTCCTTCGGCAAATTAAAGGAAAAGACAAGCGAATTCATTTTATGGGAGGTTTTGATAACACAGATATTGAGAAAGTTCTCCATTCCATTGACATACTCATTGTCCCTTCCATTTGGTTGGAAAACGCGCCCCTTGTTATACAAGAGGCTTTTTTAGCGGGAGTACCTGTTATTACATCTAATACTGGTGGAATGGGAGAATTGGTCAAGCACCAAGAGAATGGATTAACTTTTCCGATTGCTAATGAGGACGCGCTTTATAAAGTTCTTCAATCAGTTATCAATTCTCCTGAGCAAATAGCACAACTAACCCCGGATCCTGCGTCAGTGCGATCCATTGCGGATGACGCCAGTTTCTGTAACCACATTTATCAACGGGTTTCCAATTAAACCATCTGATGAAAAAATTACACTATCACCCGTTTCCTAAGCGGATCACATTCGACACTAACCCTGGTGTATGCAATTTAGCTTGTATAATGTGCGACACCCACAGCGTTTTTTCTGAGAAAAAAGGAAATAAGCATAAACTGCCGATAATGGATTTTAGTCTGATTCAATCCATCATTGATGAAGGTGTTGCCCGGGGGTTAGAAGAAGTGATCCCTTCTACAATGGGAGAGCCACTTCTTTTTAAACACACGGAAAGTATGTTTCGACTGGCCAATATGGTGGGCGTTCGTATCAACCTGACAACAAACGGCACATTCCCCAGGCTGGGTGTTCAAAAATGGAGTGAGCTAATTCTACCCGTAACCTCTGATATTAAAATTTCTCTCAATGGAATTTCTGAATCTGTGAATACCAAAATAATGTGTGGTGTAGACCATCAAAGGCAACTAGAAAATATACGCGCGTTCACAGAAAAGCGAGATCTTCTCAAAAAAAAGGGGAAGACGCAGACAACAATTACACTGCAAGTGACCCTGATGGAAAGCAACCTGGATCAATTACCAGGCATCGTTCAATTTGCTGAGAATATCGGAATTGAGAGAATTAAGGCTCATCATGTATGGGTCACCAACTCTTCGATGGAAAATGAAAACTTAAGGCGCTCAGAGCAATCCATTAAACGATGGAACCAGATGGCTTGTCAGTTAAGGTATCTCGCTTCGAATATGCGGATAAGACTTGAGAATATGGATGAAGTTCCAAGTGAGTCCTCTACATTTTTTCAAGACCATTTAGTTTGTCCTTTCTTAGGAAGAGAAGCCTGGATAGCCTCTGACGGAAGTTTCAACGTGTGCTGCTGCCCGGATAACCTGCGTAAAGATTTTGGAAACTTTGGTAATGTTAAAGACTCCCAATCTTTATTGCCGTTATGGTCTGGTGAGAAGTATATCAATTTTGTTAAAAATTGGGGGGGAGAACACCCAAATTGTCAACAATGTAATATGAAACGAAAAAGGGAGAATTAAACATTATGAACTATAAACTAATAAAGCTGAATCGCTTGGAAAATGGATATGAAATAAATGGTAAACCCGTTTTTAATAAGACCTTTTTGAAAGCCATGTCATTCCATAAAGAGGGGCTGGCCGCGGTTCAGGATCATGAAGGGGCTTATCATATCGATGAAAATGGCAATCCGATATATGATGCCAGATATCCGGAGAGCTTTGGATTTTATGAAAGTATCGCGACAGTCAGAGATGAAAAAGGCTATTTCCACATCGATACCAAAGGAAATCCCATACATGATAATCGTTTTCTTTGGAGCGGGAATTTTCAAGAAAAAAAATGTGTTGTACAGGATCAATCAGGTTTTTGCCATATTGATCCTGAGGGAGCGGAACTTTATCCGAACCGATATGAATACGCCGGAGACTTCCGCCACGAAATCGCGGTTGTCAAAGGGCCGAAGGGGTTTCAGCATATAGATGGTGACGGAAAGGCATTAAATACCAGCTCTTATCGGTTTGCCGATGTTTATCATAAAGGCTTCGCGGTTGTTCGTGATCAGACGGGGTATTTTCATGTGGATTTAAACGGCAACCCTGTTTACAGCAGAAGATTTAAATACCTGGAACCTTTTTACAACAATTGGGCCCTGGCTAAAGATGAGAACGATCGATGGGGAAGAATTTCAGAGAAAAACCGGTTTCGTTTTTTAATATCCAATATTGGGGTAATTACATGCACGGAGATAAAAAAACTATGTGAGAACAATTACAAAGTAAGTTTGGTGTTTCGCCACGCGGAAAGACATCACATCCATCCTGATGACCCGGAATGGGGTGATTCAGTGGAGTTAACTGACAATGGGTTACGCCAGGCAAAAACCTTTGGCTCATTGATTAACAACAATATCCATTTTAAGCTTTTTTCCAGTCCCATTTTAAGATGTAAGCAAACAATATCGTCAGTGGCGAGAGGAGCGGGAGTTATAAACCCTGATATCACTGAAAGTAAATCACTTGGAGACCCGGGCGCGTACTGTGATGGAACATCGGATTGGGAAGCGCCAATGAAAGAAAATTATTCCATGTTTTGTGAAAACTATATGGAATCAGGAGAGGCTCCCGGAATGCTTCCGTTTGAAGAGACATCGCTCGCGTTTATAAATTGGATTATCAAAAGCTCTACTCATCCTCTGAACCTTTACTGCACCCACGATCTATTTGTTGCCATGCTCATTGAGTATCTTGGGTTACGAACCATCAATCGCCATAATTGGGTAAAATATATTGAGGGATTCGCCATTATATTTTCACCCGCAGGATCAATTAATTATAAACTCTTAAAGGGAATCGGGGAATCGTTATGCTAACTGTGGGTATACATGGAATACCGGATCCCAAAGAAGAGAATCGATCTCACGATCATGGGATCGCCTTTATGCGAGATGGAAAGGTCATCGCTCATATGGAGCTTGAACGTTTCAATCGGATTAAACACGCCGGTAATCTTCCTTGCATGATCGATCAGCTGATTCACTCTGTTTGGAACGGAAAGGAAAAGATCCGGTTTGTGTTGGTTAACTCTTTTCTTGGGAGTGATTTTGTATCCGATTGTTTGACGATTAAAACCCCTGGGGATTTTAGTTTGTATAATCAAATAACTCAGAGCGACGGAGTATTTATATCCTCAGGAAAACATGTTGAGGCTCAATTTTATACAATCGCCCATGAGATAGCGCATATTGCGACTTGTCTTCCATTTATTGGGAACTTTGAAAATAAAAGCTTGTTGGTTCATATTGATGGTGGCGCGTGGGTATCCAACACGTCTGTATGGTATTGGGACGGAGACAAACTGCGGCTGATTGATTTTGGGTGGGAAAACGAGACGAAAGTCGCGGTCAAAAATTTCAATGCGAACCTTTTATCGGCGTGCATTCTTGGATTAGAATTGACTGATCATTTATCTATGCCCGGGAAATTAATGGGCCTTGCCTCATATGGCCGATCTAATCCTAAGCTTTTGAGTATCTTAATGGAACACAATTGGTTTCAAGAATGGGATGCGGGGACGAATGCTCTTGAAACATTATTATCGGAAAAGCTACAACAAAAAATGAAATTGATGACCACTGATAGTATGAGTCAGGATATTGCTCATTGTATGCAGAAACACTTTGAGTCTTCTGTTTTGAAACACATACAGAGATATCAAGTTGAAACGGAGGCGAAGTGTCTTTATTATTCGGGAGGAGCGGCACTGAATATCCATGCTAATACAAGGATAGAAAACAATTCAGGATTCAAAAGCATCTTCATCCCTCCGGCACCCAATGATAGTGGATTAGCCCTTGGCGCGGCTGCTTTTCTGGAGTGGTGTTTGAACAAACCAATTCAAGAATGCGGAGCTTATTTAAATGGATTCCAAATCATTGAAGCTCCCCTTTACGATACGATTCAATTAAGAGAAGTTGCTGAAAAAATCGCCGACAAAGAAGTAGTGGCAACTTGCTTTGGGAATGGTGAAATAGGCCCCCGTGCTCTTGGGCATAGGAGTTGTTTGGCAAGACCGGATGATATCCGTCTTCGAATAAAACTGAGCGAGAAAATGAAAAAACGTGAATGGTATCGACCAGTTGCCCCGCTGATGTCGGAAGAAATCGCTAAAAAGGCTTTAGTTAATTATCAACCCGAAAGCCCATTAGGAAGATTTATGCTTGGAGCATGGAAAGTAAAGCCTGAATGGCAATATTATTTTTCCGGGGTTATCCATATTGACGGAACTGTCAGGGCTCAGATAGTTGACGTTTCGAATACTGAACTAAAGCCAATATATGAATTACTTAACATTCTTGACCACGAGTACGATATCAAGGGTTGTATCAATACATCTTTTAACTCAAAAGGCCTTCCGATTGTTCAAACCTCAGAAGATGCGGATATTGAGTCAAATAAGTTAGGAGTGCAATACCTGTGGGTTTGAAGCACTTATTCACATTATTGATGATCGTAGAGTATTGTCACGCAAAGGATGCCTGTATATTAAGGATTTGCGTAACTGTTCAGAACTTATTTAAAAAGTGCAAAAAAGTTCATTTTTTACTTGACAAGGTTTTTGACGGATTTTTGTTAATCCGCC
>CAZJUM010000061.1:0-13319 GCA_964549175.1 uncultured Pseudomonadota bacterium
AACAAAGGGGTACGCCACTTCACTCTCAAACACAAGAATCAACTATAACTCTTCCGTTAGACAGTCTAAATAGAGGGGATTCAATGTGGTACCTAAGAAATTCCAAACAAATGATTACTTTCAATTATCCTGTCGGAACAAAGCCAAACACGCACCCAAACTAATAGCAGAGTTTTTTTTCAAATCCGGACCTCGTTTTTGTCTGCTTTTCAGCATGGTTTTCTAATTGAATATACAAGGTATCCACTTCATTACCCCTAATTTTATTCTATGGCTAATGCCTTATGTCCCGTATAATCAGATCGATGCGCTCTATCACGCATATTCCGAATTGGAAAAAATAACTAAGCATCACCCAAATACGCTTACGTGGCTTATTAAGTCAGGATGATATACGCTTCTTAGCATTATTATCATAATACCTGAAATGAAAACGAAGCGGATACCCCCTTGATGCAATTTGTTAAGTTCTATGTTTATTTGATTTTTACCTCTGAAAGAATGTATATTCCCTCAACCCAAACAATTAGTGTGATGGAAAATCTGAACAAGATCAACCGGATTGACAGGATAGGAACGGGACATAAGTTTGAACCCATTTCATTATTCTATGCCCTGTCGAATGAAACAAATTTTGGGTTAAAGCCAAAAAAGGTATCCTGGCTCCAATCAACTGGGAAAATGGTCACTTGTTCTTTGTTAACTCACAGAATTCCAATTAGTTATTGAAAACATCTTGTAAAGGAGGAACGGCTTGTTTCTTTCGACTCATCATACCGTCGATCCAAACGCATTGCCCTTCCAATTTTTGGCCAAATGCTTTTTCAACAACTGACTCATCATCGGTTACAACCATTAGGTCAGAACCTTCTTTCATGATGTCTGTCAACAATAAGAACACTGAGTGACGACCCGTTTCCACCTTAATTTCCTCACAAGCTTTATAAAGATCATCCCTAATATCACCAACCAATGATAAGTCAACCAATTCCAATTGGCCAATTCCCACCTTTTTGCCATTCATATCAAAATCTTTAAAATCTCTGAATACCAAGTCTCTGGCCGGGACTCCGGCTACAGCTGATTTTGCTTTGAACATTTCCATTGCCAAGGCTTCCATATCACTTACACCGGCAATCTTAGCCAGACCATCACAGGCTTTTTTATCAGCGGGTGTACAAGTTGGTGACCTGAACATTATGGTATCACTCAAAATAGAGCACAACATAATGCCGGCAACGTTCTTATCGATTGTGACACCAGCGACATCATACAATTTTTTCAAAACAGTACCGGTACAACCAACAGGCATTGTCAAAAAGAAAATCGGAGCGCTCGTGCTGATATCACCAATTTTATGATGATCAATAACTTCTAATAACTCAGCATCACCAAGATTATCAGGGGCCTGAGCCAAATCACCATGGTCAACTAAGATCAGTTGCTTTCCGGTGCCATCTTTTAGTACTTCAGGAGCTGAGAAACCGAATTTATCAAGAACCATTTTTGTTTCCGGATTAAGTCCACCTTGAGCTGCGGCAACGACGTCAACGCCTTGAGCTTTTTTCAAAGCGGTATATGCGATTGCGGAAGCTACAGAATCAGTATCCGGATTTTTATGTCCAATAACATATACAGTCATACTATTATTTCCCTTTAATAAGTTGTTTCTATTTTTTGTTTACCAGTTAAAGACGGGGCTTCCGCTGTATCCGGAATAAGGTTCCATTGCCCGGATTTCATCCGAGCAGAATATTGTTTGCGTAAGTTCCTTAGAGTACCCCAAATCAAAGCGGGATACTAGACTTTTTTGTGCATCTTGATTTCTACTTTGTCTTTCAACCCGGCATAGTATTCTCTCAGGATAGCCAATACTTCTTCCCGGCCGAAATGGTCAACAACTTCGGTGCCTTCTGACAATGCTTTCCGCAGTTTTGTTCCACTTAATTTGACACGAACTGAATCATCATGAGGGCAGGTTCTAAGAGACGCCATTCCATCACATGTTTTGCAGTAAAAGGTCCAGTCAATTTTTAAAGGTTTGCATAACAATGCTTTTCCTGGTTCGGATGGAGTAGGAATCTTGTCAAAAATTGTCTGAGCCTCGAACAGGCCATAGAAGTCACCAACACCCGCATGGTCTCGACCGATAATCATGTCAGTCACACCATAATTTTGTCGGAAAGTAGCATGCAACAATGCTTCTCTGGGACCGGCATATCGCATATCGAGAGGATATCCCCCCTGGACAACATTTTCCTTAACAAAATAACCGTCAATCAATGTATCGATACATTTCATACGAACTTCCGCGGGAATGTCGCCAGGTTTCAAGTTACCAACCAATGAGTGGATAAATACACCATCACATACGTCAGCAGCAATTTTCGCCAAGTGCTCATGAGATCGGTGCATCGGATTTCGAAGTTGAAGAGCGGCGATCGTACTCCAGCCTCTTTCCTCAAATTTTGCTCGTGCTTCAGCGGGGCTCATGTAAACACCCGGAAATTTTTCACGGAAGTCACCCTCACTAAGTACTTTTACTTCACCAGCCAGGTTAACGTCTTTTTGGTTCATCACCATAATAACACCTGGATGGTCTTCCATTGCTACATCCCAGAATCTTTCACTATCCTCACCTTCACCAACATAGCATTTTTCACATTCCCATTTTTTATCAGCTTCTGTCATTTCGTATTTTTCAGAAACCTTCATAGTAGCCATAGTCTCGCCATCCGCGTTTTGCAGGGCAATTTCTTCGTCAACTGAAATAGCCTCAGCATCTTCTTTAGCCGCGGAAAGTGTCACAGGGATTGGCCAGAAAGTTCCGTCTGAGAGCAAAAAGTTCTCACAAACGCCCTTCCAGTCTTTTTTCCCCATAAAGCCTGTAATTGGGCTGAATCCACCAGTTCCCATCATAATTAAATCACCGTTTTCACGATCTGAGATGGAGATTTTTTTCAAACCTTCAGCTTTTTTCTTTTCTTCTTCCAGAGCCGCGCCTTCTAAAAGAGCACATGTTAAACCTTTTCCACCATGAGGTGCAATTAATTCTGCCATTTTTAAATCCTTAAGTATTTGTTCAAAGATAGAAATCTAAAAACCGTCCTTTCTCAAGGACCAATCCTATTTTGTTTGAGTACAGCCAAACAAAAATCTCCGATATGATCCAGGCAATGCTCCAAACCATATGCTTGAGCCTTTATTTTTGCTGGATACCGTGCTGTTTAAGGAAAACCAAATCGCTCAGTTTTCCAAATCAGAACATTCTCAGACGGCATCCAAGAATTCCCAAAATCATGTTCCCTCTTCACTTTGCTGATACCTTTTAGGAAGCTACTTCAGTGTTTTCTTCGAGTAAATCAATGCTTTTATTTCTGCCGGAATACCGAGCGTAAATCAACGCTGCGATTCGATAGAACATATGAGCCATTTTGGAATGCGGAGCGTATGCGAACAGGTAAAAAATAAAAACCAAGTGGCTATAATAAATCCAATATGCCAATGGTTTGACTTCGTTAACACGAGTAATTTGCGCTAAAACCCCAGTAACAATTATCAAGAAAACAATACCGATAAATGTCCAGTCAAACGCTATGGTCTTACCTACATCCGGGCTTGTTAAGCGTCTGAGAAAAATCAATCCCACTCCGGAAAATGCGGAAACAGCACTGAGGTTAGCTAGAATTTTAACAGGATTCCAAAAATTCAAAGGCGTATCCATTTCCCACATTCCAAATACCTGACCATAGTGAATTAGAACGACACAAGCAGTTGTTATCGCAAGTCCGATAAAACCGTATAATGTCAGCAAGTGCGCGATGTTTCGGCTTTGATTGACTCCACACTCCTTAAACTGTTTGTGGACCAAAATATCTAAAATTGTGCCTTTGATAGCGTCTGCTAAACTTTCACCACCTCCACCTTTGGGGTAAGTAGCTTGCAGTGCGACCATAAATTTTTTCAAACTGCTGTAAATACAGATAACTGCGAATGCAGCTGTTGGTAGGAATATGATATCTATGGCTGTAATCGGTAGAAAATTCTGATATTTGATTCGGTCAGTATTCATGACTTCCGTGAAATCACCACCATTGACACCGTAAATGACCGCTCCGATCAGCAGAATTGGTAATAACAACAGCATGAATACACCACCATAAGATGCGGTTAGTTTTCCGACAAAAGATGGTGTTGAAAAATGTCTGACTGACATATTCCGAATGGCAGCCATCACATCGCCTGGTTTAGCGCCTCTGGGGCACTGCTCAGAACAATCGTTGCAATGAAAACATAGCCAGCTGTCCACGCTTCCTAATAATTTATCTTTGATGCCCCATTGTGCTGTAATCATTTCCTTTCTAGGGAACGGGACTCCTTCCGGAGTTAAAGGACATGCCACGGTACAAGTGGAACACTGGTAGCATTTTTTCAAATCACCACCACCAGTATTTAGTACACTTTCCACAAATTGCAAATCCGCGTTTACTTTAATTCGGTCCGACATTCGTTAAACCTCCTAAAACGGTAAATTTTGAATCAAACTGAATTTTAAAAACCAACTCAGAATTTTCTCGCTTATAGTAAACAATTATCTGATTTCAGCTTCTCTTTTGTTTCGATTTATTCATCTTGAAAAGTTCTTCAATCGCCTCAATGAATTCACAACAAACCTGATCATTGAATGCATAAAATTAACAATGAGTCTCTTATCGGGTCGATTACATTCCTTTAAAAGGATTGAGACCGTAACCATCCATCTCTTCAACAAAATCATCGATAATCTTCGTTATATGATTGGCGTCAGTGATGTTGATCTCAAATTGTTGTACCCGCTCGGACTCAAGAGCCAAGCGTTCGATGGTTTCCTGAACCTTTCCCAAACGTTCGTTACACAATTCGCTACCCTTCACAAAGTGACATTGATAATCGTCGCCATGTTTACAGCCAAGGAATAACATCCCGTCAATGCCAACGGATAGACCATCTGATACATAAATCAGGTTGGTCCCCCCCAGGCATCGCAATGGAATTATTCTGACATATTTATTTAAGCTCATACGATTCAAAGCTGCCAAATCCAACGCGGGCAACGCGTCGTTTTCACAGATAAAAGCGAAATACCGCGGTTTTTCATCATATTCATCCGGAATTTCAACCGCTTTCACCATTTCGGAAACGATTTGTACACTATAGTCCGAAAATGAAATTACACGCTCAGGGCATGCCCCCATACATGTTCCGCAAGATCGACATCGTCCTGGAAATGGTTCCGGAGTTCCTTTTTCATCATCATTAAAGGCACCAAAAGGACATTCTTCGGTACAGCGCTTACAAGAAGTACATCGATTGAGGTCAATTTGCGCGAATGTTGAGTCAAAAGTCCTTGGATGTACACGTTTTCCGTGGCCAAGTTGTTCAACAACCTGAATTGCTTTGAGAGCGGCACCTGTGGCATCTTTCATGGCAAAGTTAGAGTCCATGGGTTGCCGCACTGTACCTGCGGCATAAATGCCAGTTCTTCTGGTTTCATAGGGGAAGCACACAAAATGAGAATCCGGATAGCCGTGCTCAAGTTCCGGTAGATCTGTACCTTGACGATATTGCAAATTCAAAGCTGAATCACCATCCAAAGTAGAAGGCACCTGCCCTTCCGCTAATACAACCAAATCCGCATCAATCTGAATCTGGTCGCCAATCAGCGTATTATCCACATCAATTGAAAGTCCGGAGCCGTTCGCGTTAACACCAACCACGTCCCCTTTAGTTAAAAACACGCCAGCATCGTCTTGCATCGATTTATAGAATTCTTCGTACTGGCCGGGAGTTCGCATATGCTTGTAAAGCACATAAGCCCTGGCATCTTTGTCATTTTCTCTTACATAAGACGCTTGCTTCAGGGATCGCATACAACACGTTCCTGAGCAATAGGAGAGGTGATCTTTATCTAATGACCCGGCGCATTGAATGAATGCAACTGACTTAGCTGATTTGCCATCTTTAGTTTTGATTTCACCGGTTAATGCCATCTTTTCAAACTCAGTACTGCTGATCACATTGTCGTTTTCAACACCCAGGTGAGTCAATTTACTCACATCATATGGATTAGCACCTGTTGCCATTACAACAGCTCCGGACTTGAACTCCGGCGAGGCGGATCCTTGAAGCTTAACCTCGAACGCACCAGGCTCACCGGTGATCGATTCAATTGTACAAGCTTCATGAACGGTCACGTTCTGATGTCCTTCGACCTCTGAGATCATAGCGGCAATATCGTTGTCAACCAGCTTTATATAAGGAACTTCCGTTGGTAATCTTTTTTTGTAATTCCGTGCAAAACCACCCAGTTGGTCGGTCTTTTCCACTAAATTCACCTTGTACCCGGCTTTTCCGGCTTCCAAAGCGGCAGTCATACCTGTAATTCCGCCACCCACAACTAAGATATCTTTATTGGTTTCTTGTTCGTATGGTACCGGAACATTGATCTGGCGTGCCTTAGCGATGTACATGCGTACATAATCAGATGCTGACATCTGGGTATCTTCATTGACATTACCTTCTTCATCTCGAGAATCCATTGTCCACGCCGCATACTCTCTAATAGGAGCACGACATACCAAATTGTCAGAACCAAAATCGAAGTGTTCAGCATAGTATCGGTCGGAACAAGCGGCGACAACTATTCGATTTACGCCTTCGTTATTGACGTCATCTTTTATGACTTGCAGCCCTTCCGGGCTGCACAGTGCTGAATGTGATTTACAAATGGAAGCATAACACTCGCCAGTCGCGACTTTTCCCAACTCCTCAACGTCGATTGCTTTATCAATATCACATCCAGAACAGATATAAACACCTATCTTTTTTTCCATATTTTAGTTCCCCACTACGGTTTGAATCGCCTTTAAAGCAGCACCTGTTGAATCCTGAATTGAACTACTCACATCAGCCGGAGTTTTTGCTACGCCCGCAGAATAAATCCCCGGTTTTTGGAGATGCGGTGCAACAAAACCGTTTTCGTCCAAGTTAATGAAATCAGGTAGCTTCACACCATTCAAGCTGGATTCCATACCTGTAGCCAATACCGCGAGATCAACCTCGACATTAACTTTACCGCCTTTAAGAATATCTTCCGCAACTATAATCACTTTTCCATCCTGCCCTTCTTCAATCTTCGCGACTTTTCCCTTAATCAGAACGATGTTCTCATCTTCTCTGATTTTTGCGGCAAAATCCTCATAACGACCAGGTGTTCTAATATCGATAAAGAAAATATAAACTTTAGCATCCGGATTGGCTTCTCTTACATACTTAGCTTGTTTCAAAGAAGCGAGGCAGCAAACTGAAGAGCAATGGGGCAGGTGGTTCTCATCTCTGGAACCGGCACACTGAACAAATGCGACAGACTCAACTTTTTTGTTATCGGCAGGTCGTACAATATTTCCTTGTGTTGGTCCTTGTCCGGAGGCATAACGTTCCATGGTTACGTTGTTTATAATATTGGGCAACTTGCCATAATTCATATGTGGTAGTTTGGTCGCATCATATGGTTTCCACCCTGTTGCATAAACAATGGACGCCACTTCGCAATTGGTGATTTTTCCCCGCATTTGCAAATCGATTGCGTCATAGGCACATGCTTCTGCACATTTGTTACATGAATCATCACAAGCATCTTTATCAATCACATATCTGAACGGATATGCCAGTTTGTGAGGCATGTATACCGTTTTTGTCTTGTCGATTCCGTAATTAAAATCATTGGCACGCTCAGCATCACATACTTCTGTACATTTATCGCAAAGCACACACTTATCATTCACGTATGTCGGCTTGGTATTAATCGTAAGCTGATAATTTCCGGCATCCCCGGAAATCGCTTCCACTTCAGAATTTACGAATGTTTGGATTCTTGGATTTGATTTTAAGCGTTTAGTGTTGATCTCCAGTCCACAAAGGGGGGGGCATAGCTTTGGGAAATACTGATAAAATCCGGATACTCTTCCACCAAGGATAGGATCTTTTTCAACAAGAATTACTTCATAACCGACCTCGGCAGCTTCTAAAGCAGTTGTCATTCCACTGATCCCGCCGCCAATAACTAATATTTTACCCTTTTTTTTTGCCATTCAACTCCCTTGTCGTTGGATCAATTTGATAGATTAATGTCTATAATTCTTTTCGAATCGAGATTCTTACTTCGCAATTTCGATAACGCCAACTAATTTTGAAGGTGATATTAAAAGCAGAGCAGTGCCAGGCCTGAACAAAAGGTTCGGCCAAACACTGCTCGGATTGGTCTTATCAAGTGTTCGTCCGCTTTCGAACGAATTCTAAAACAGACATCGAATCAAATCACGATTATGATACGATCTGATGATAATCTCTCGTGAAAACTTTGAATTCACCTGTCTTCTTGTCGTAAGTAGAGTTAGTGAAACATCTCCAGTTTTCATCGTCGATAGCCAGATGATCGCCACGATAGTAGTATCCAGGATATCGAGTTTCTTCTCTGAACAAGATATGTCGCGCGTGAGCTTCAGCAGCAATCAATCTATGGAAGTTTTCCCATGCCCTTAATAGTTCATGAAGATCCTTCGCCCCCATATGGAAAGAGTCTTGTTTGGTCATTTTCAAGTACTTCAATCCTTGCTCAAGCATAGTTTTACTGGTCATGTAGTAAGTACTTACACCACCGGCATACTCATCCATAATCTTCTGCAGTCTCTGCTGAAGCATGGCAGGTCTGATGTAATTGGGGTTGATCTCAGGGTCAGTGGTATAATCCTTATACTTCGCATAAGTTTCCATGGGCATGAAAACCTCAGCGGCCAACTCATCGTTTGACTCAGAGAAAGATGGCATCTCAGGATTGTCCATCACATAAGCGGTCATAGATTTTCCACAGATACGACCTTCAGCATGTGAGCCGGATGAAAACTTGTGACCGGAGGCACCAACACCATCACCAGCGGAGAATAGACCTTTAATTGTGGTCATTCTGTTGGGTCCCCAAACATATTCTTCAGGACCGAAGTCACCGGGACCAGAAACCCAAAGACCAGCACAACCAGCGTGTGACCCTAACAGGTATGGCTCAGAAGGCATCAGTTCAGAAGGAACTTTTTCAGGTGCCATGTTATTGGCAGCCCAAACACCAGCTTGTGAGATAGACATATCCAAGAAATCTTCCCAAGCTTCTGATTCCAGATGCTTCATCTGTTTTTTGTCCATTGTTTCACCAAGAGTTTGCAGCGCTTTGTCTGTATGGATAAAGATAGGACCTTTACCAGCTTTCATGTCAAGAATCATCATGTGATTTCTCATACATGTTCCGATGTTCTCAACATAAGAGCCATAAAGCTTTTTGGCTTCTTCAGCATGAGTGACACAATAATCCTCACCCAGAGCGTTAGTCGCTTTGGCTTTAAACAATAAGAACCAGGCACCTACAGGTCCGTAACCATCCTTAAAACGAGCTGGTACGAAACGGTTTTCCATCAGCACAAGTTCAGCTCCTGCTTCCGCACCCATCGCATAGTTAGAACCAGCGTTCCAAACCGGGAACCAGGCACGACCTTGACCTTCCGCGGTTGCTCTTCCTCTAAAGAAGTTCACACAACCACCGGTAGCCAACATCGCTGTTTTACACTTGAAAATATACAACTTATGCTCACGAGTGCTGAAACCAACAGCACCAGCTACTTTAGCAGGATCATCTTTGTCATTCAACATTTTCACAACAAATACACGCTCATAAAGGTTCTGATCCACACCGGTTGCTTTTCTGTTATTCTCAAGAGCAAGCTTAGCCGCTTCGGCAATTACCACTTTGTATGACTCACCATTGATCATAATTTGCCACCGCCCTGAATGAACAGGCTCACCACCATCTCTCAAGGAGGGCTTGCCAGCTTTTTTAGCCATATGTCCGTCTAATGCTTCTCCGTTGTCACCTTTCTTCCAGATAGGAAGTCCCCAGTCTTCAAAAAGATGAACGGAATCATCAACCCATCGAGAAAGATCAAAAGTTAAATCCTCACGAGTGATCCCCATTAAATCTTGCCGTACGTATCTTACATAATCCTCACTGGAGTTTTTTCCGATGTAAGTATTGATCGCGGATAAACCCATTGCAACCGCACCGGATCGATCCGTACACGCCTTGTCAACCAGAGTAACTTTGATTCCTTGTTGGGAAGCCCATCGGTCTGCTTCATATGCGGCACCACAACCAGCCATTCCACCTCCAAGGATCAAAATATCGGTCTCTACTTCAACAATTTCAGGTTGTTCGCAGAACTCAAAGTTGTTCACTTTTGGTTTCATATTAAAATCTTGAGCTTGTTCCATTAGCTAATATCTCCTAATAAATAAATGGTATGAATAAATTAAGCGATGAATAGAACTTCTATTCGCTATTCCATTTTAATCCGCAACATAGAATATTGTTTCACAAGGCGACTTATTCAGGCTTCTTGTATTCAACACCAGCGGCTTGCTGTGTGTAAAACCCTGGTTCCTTGATCTTCGCGGGGTCAGCTTTTGCGGCGCCAACACCGGAAAAAATATCCATCTGGCCTTCAACAGTCGTTCTGATTGGAAACTTAAAACGCTTAATCATTCCATCACGGAACTTAATGGTCCACATGATCGTGTCCGAGCCTCTCATTGGAATACAAGCTGCTCCCAGAGGTGCGAAATCAGCGTAACAACGAACCTCAATCGCCTGCTGGGGACAAATCTTAACGCAGTTATAGCATTCCCAGCATTGAAAAGGTTCTTGGTTCACAGCCTTCATTGTTTCTTTGTTCAAAGTCATAAGGTCGTGAGGACAAATATACATACAAGCTGTTTTATCCTGGCCCTTACAACCATCACATTTTTCTGTAATAACAAAACTTGGCATTTAATACCTCCTGATTAATTTTCGATTTGGAAGAACATCCGTGTTGAATAAATCAACTTCCCTGAAAATTTTGTTTTCCAATTTTAAAGATCTGAATTGTAAGTGATTATTAAAATGGAAGCAACACTAAAACAAATCGTTTTTTTATGTCAATAAGCCAACAGTAAAAAAGCCATCTAACCCAATAATAGCAAATGCTGACATCAAATACAAATATTAAAATCAGCAGGCATTTTTGAGCATTTAAAGAGGATTGACATTGCTAAAATATCCTCTTTTTTGTGGGGTTTTTCAAGCATTTTCCCGATTTCATTCACAACAGGGTTATTGTTTCGGTTTAATCGGACCTTCATTAAAAAGAGCAAAATGAAGCCATTTCAAACCAAACTCTAGAAGTTTTTCCTCTTTTTTTTCAATAACTTGTGTGATAGTTTGATCAATATCAAATCGTGCTAAAAAAGAACTTTCGAACACCATTTTTCGGAAAACGTCCAAATCAAAACAAACCATCAAAAAAATATTCATTTTTTGATCTTTGTCATCTTTTAATGAAAAGGTTTTCAATTTTGCCACAATTTCAAGCCACGGTTTGTTTAGTTCATCGAGCTCTGTGACACCTTGATCTTTTTTATATTCCTCAATTGTCCATTCCTTTTTTTCAAAATGACCTTTGCACATATCTTCATTGACTATAAAATAGGGATTGTTGCTCTCCCCTTCCTTAGGGTTCTGCGTGGCTATTCCGGTGGGATAGTTTCGGCAGACAGCCGGGCGGTTGTTATATATCAAACAGCCTGTTTCGGTTAAGAAAACACAATGATCTCTTTTATCATCTTCTTCCTGCATTTTCAGCTTAACCAATGGAATGTCAGTGTCCTTTAGTTTTTGCAAATGAGTATACTTGGACAGAAACTCATCCGAAGTAACTCCCAGCTGATTTTTCATACCCAGCACATCAGAAGGTGTCAGGATCACATCGATTTCATGACAACATTCGTTGAAACACGAAACCCCGGGATGACAAGAAAAGTTAAACTTCTCGTTTTCAAAAATGGGTCTTAAATTGAGTTGATCATTTTGGTCCAAAATCACTTTGTCATCGACTTCTTTCATTGTTTACTTCGATTATAATGTTTACTAGGATCAGGGTTTCCGAGATCGAGTCAAAACCCTATTAGATTTTAGATATTGCCTTAATTTCCAGAGATTTAAATCAATTCCCAAATGGGATTATCGTTAAGGCGATAGCGGTGCTTCACCACCTTTTTAGATTGATGTATCGTTATGAGCTTTATATGTATTTCAATTGTCAAATGTTAGTTTTTATATGAAGTCTGACAATTAACTTATTGAGCGGGGAGGAGACTCGAAACTATGACGACCTAGTTGCCCTTTGCGGAAGTCTTGAAGTATCTGGCTACATGTTTTGGTGTAGTCGATTTGATTCTTTTGTTTTTTGAAGTTTAACCGGTGTCCAATTTTCATTATTATTTCCGAAGTTTCAGCATCCATTGTTTCTATATGATATTTACCGACCAGTGCTAAGGACTTTTTTTCCGATAAATAACTGACAATAAACTCTGCCACTTTTTCTTTACCGACAATCTCATCCCGTATGGCATGAACAGCGCAGAGCCAATACCCCTGCTTATCGGTATCAATTCTTGGAGGCATCACGCCAGGCGTATCCAGCAACTCCAGGTTTTTCCCCAAAATAATCCATTCCTGAGATTGCGTTACACCAGGCCGGTCACCTGTTTTCGCGGCATTTCTTTTGGTCAGTCGGTTAATCATGGTTGACTTACCTGTATTGGGAATACCCAATAGCATCATGCGCAGAGGGGGGGGCCTAATTCCTTTTTTCTTTAAAGATTCCCAGCGAGCTTGCATCATCTTTTTCGCTGCTGCAATCACTTTTTTAAGGGAACGTTGATCGAATGAATTGATAAATAGCGCGTTTTGATTATTTTGCTTAAACCAATTTCGCCACAATGCCATATTCTCCGGATCAGCCAAATTACTTTTATTCAATACAATCAGGCGCGGCTTGTTTCCCTGTATGAGATTTCGATTGCCTGAAGAAAGTGCTACGCGGGCATCACGAATTTCCAATACCAGATCTACCAATCCGATTTTCTTTTTAATCTCCCGCTGAGCCTTTAACATGTGCCCTGGGAACCAGTTAATTCTTTTTTTTGAATATAAGACTGAATTTTCGTTTCGAGACATAAGAATGGTAGATTTATTTCTATAAATAACCCACCGCAATCACGGCGATCGACCTGCTCAATGCTCTTTTGCTTATAGAAGAAATTATTCTTAAGGTGTATCTATTCAGAACTTATTAAAAAAGTGCAAAAAGTTCATTTTTTACTTGACAAGGTTTTTGACGGGTTTTTGTTAATCCGCC
>CAZJUM010000062.1:0-13273 GCA_964549175.1 uncultured Pseudomonadota bacterium
CATAGCTCTTCGAGACTATGGAGCCACCAGAGAGAAATTAGCTGAACAGTTACAACGCATTTAGTATTAGCATGCGTTATAATAGAAAAAACACGAGCTATTAAGGAGAATAGGACATGAACACGCATACATCAGATCAAACCTCTATGGTTTACAAACAGCTCGGTCAAAATGGACCAATTGTATCAAGTTTATCGCTTGGAACGATGACCTTTGGTGCTGAAACTGATAAAGCAGAAGCATTCCGTCAGTTAGATTGTTTTGCTGATCATGGTGGCACCTTTATAGATTCTGCTGACGTTTATTCAGGTGGCGTCTCAGAAGAAATCATTGGAGACTGGATCAAAAAACGTGGTGGTCTTGGCAACCAAAGGACGATTTTCACCTCCTTCAGGCAGCTATGAAGGTGCACGACGTGCAATAGTTAAAGCACTAGGAGCCAGCCTTACACGCCTTCAAGTCGATGCGATTGATGTGTATTACATGCATGGTTGGGATATCCATACAGAGATCACAGAAACAGTCAGAACACTCGGCGATTTGATCTGCGCGGGCAAAATTCATAACACTGCTTGGTCGAATGTTTCTGGATGGCAAATTCAAAAAATCGTGTCAACTTCGGATCAACTGGGTATACCAAGGCCAGTTGCATTGCAACCGCAATACAATCTGCTTGACCGAAACATTGAGTACGAAGTGCTGCCCTGCTGTTTAGAGAATGATATTGCACTAGCACCCTGGTCGCCACTTGGCGGTGGTTGGTTGACTGGGAAATACACCCGTGAAGCCGCGCCATCAGGCAAAATTCGGCTCGGTGAAAATCCCAATCGTGGTGTCGAGTCCTATAGTAAACGCAACACAGACAAGACATATCAAGTGCTAGATACACTTGATGGAATAGCCAAACGTCTCAACCAATCAATGTCTCATGTTGCACTCGCCTGGCTTTTGTCTCGCCCGGGCGTTGCCACCTTGTTGCTTGGTGCACGAACTGTTGCGCAACTGCAAGACAATCTCGAATCTATTAGTCTTAAGCTTGAGCCTGAAGATATCAATTCACTGACCGAAGTATCTGCGCCAGGTTTGCCAGAATATCCCTATCAGTTTTTATCTGATTGGTCAGAAATGCATGTGTGGAAAGACTTGGGAACTTAAAATAAAATTCATTTCTTGAACCATCTAATCAATTCTTTGCGTTAGGGCGCACATATTATAGCTTAATTATGGAATCAACACAATATCGGGTCTTAGTTTCTGTTATCTGCTCTTTCTTCTTGTGGGGATCTATAGGGGTTCTCACAGGCGCATTGCTTCCGGACATTATGAAGAGTTTTGGTTTATCGACAATACATGCGGGACTCCTAATCAGTTTTTGGTCAGTGAGTTTTGTCATCGGTTCTTGGGTATCGGCTAGAATCGCGAACCTCTATAAGCTGAACACAATTTTTATTGTTGCCAGCGGCCTGACGTTGATAGCTTTGTTAGCACTTTACCAAACACAAATGATATGGTTGTTTTCTACCGCATTTGGCATCGTTGGAGTTATGATCGGGGTTTCAGTGACTATTGGGCATAGCTTGGTTGGTGTTAGCTTTCCTGTCAAGCGCACCTCCATGTTAAGTGTCCTAGACGTCGTATTTACACTTGGCAGTATCTCCGCGCCGCTTGGCGTTATCGCTATCGTGTCAGGTGGACTCAATTGGCAGTTCTTTTACTTATTTCTAGGGATTCTTTTCGCATTGCTGATCGCTATTGTATACTTTTATTTGCTTAAATTAGCGGGCTAATGAATCAATTGATTATAGAACAAAGCTAATTATTGGATGATTTGTGCTGCGAGTGCAAAAAAGCTGGTCTTTTTAGAAAAATGATGACACCGTCTCAAATCAGCTAGTTTTTGTAAGTGGAAAGATTTGATTGATTGCAACCACAGAAAAAAATGCTAAAACATGCCGCGTTTTCTGAAAATCCTCTCAATCATCTCTCCTAATTTAAAATCATTCAACACAGAGAATTCAAATGGGATCTTTATTTACTTCGGAATCCGTTTCTGAAGGACATCCGGATAAAATTGCCGACCAAATTTCAGACGCATTACTCGATGAGTTTTTAAAATATGACGCGAACTCAAAAGTTGCCTGTGAAACATTTGTGACTACGGGATTAGTAGTCTTAGGTGGTGAAGTAAAAACCAAGGGCTATATCGATGTTCAGAAAGTTGCGCGTCGCGTCATTAACAGGATAGGATACACCAAAGCTGACTACATGTTCGATGGTGAATCTTGCGGTGTTATTTCGACTATTCATGAACAATCGCCGGATATTAACCGGGGAGTTGTTCGAGCCAATGAAGAAGAGCAGGGTGCAGGTGACCAGGGAATGATGTTTGGATACGCGTGTAAGGAAACAGATGATTATATGCCATTGGCTATTAGCCTATCGCATATATTGCTACAGGAAATTACAGCCATTCGACGGGAAGAAAGGGAAATGACTTATCTGCGCCCCGACTCGAAATCGCAAATTACCATTGAATATGATGATCAAAATCAGCCCAAAAAAATTCATACTATTGTCGTATCTACTCAACATGATCCCTTTGCCGGAGAACAGGCCATGCTTGAGAAGATAAAGCGAGATGTGCAAAATATCTTAATCCCCAGAGCAATTAAGCGTTTGCCCGGAAGAGCGCGAAAATTGTTTGGTGAGGATATCATTCTTCATGTGAATCCTACCGGTAAATTTGTAATCGGCGGACCACATGGTGATACAGGCCTTACCGGGAGAAAGATTATCGTAGATACTTACGGCGGAAAAGGAACTCATGGTGGCGGCGCTTTTTCTGGCAAAGACTCGTCGAAGGTTGATCGCTCAGCGGCTTATGCGACTCGCCACATCGCTAAAAATCTTGTGGCGGCAGGTGTGGCAGAAGAAGCATTGGTGCAAGTCGCGTATGCGATTGGGGTTGCGCGACCGGTTAGCATCAATGTGAACACTTATAATACTTCTAAAGTAGATATGACTGACGGGAAAATTGCTGAAAAAGTTGGTGATTTATTTGATATGAGACCTGGCGCGATTGTAAAGAGGTTTGGACTTAAAAATCCAATTTTTGAGGCAACAGCCGCTTACGGGCATATGGGAAGAACACCTTATCAGAAAGAAGTGTCATTTCTTAAAAATGGCAAGAACGGATCTGTTTCGGAAACTCGGGTAGTTGATTTTTTTGCTTGGGAAAAACTGGATTATGTCGATTCGATTAAGACTGAATTTGGATTATAACGGCTTCTCATACGCGATTTAACTATTGGCAAACAACTTGTTATTCCCCCAAAGTTGTTTGCCGCAACATTAAGGAATCAGTTAGGAATTCCTTCCAGTACATCATTAGTTTCACTCCCTTTTCAAGAAAACCTTCCGGATCTTCTCCGATTAACGTCAAAGTTTCTTCTGGTAGATATTCCCTAGCCTTAATTCCCATGTTTGTTTTTTAACTTTACACCATAAACCCATCAACCAATCTCAAAACAAAGCTTCTTTTTTTGAGTCATGGTATTTCAATTCTTCATGACCAAAACCCGCCGTAATGCCTCATATTGTCGATGAGTTGAATTGATAGGTTCTCAAAAACACATTGAAAGATCGGTTACTTGTTTTTTTGATAAACATATAGCCATCATGTTTTAATCCGCACGCAACGCCGGGGTCATGGCATTTTTGAGAAGTTTGAGACGAAAAATTCGGCTGAATGCAAGTATTGGGTTGCTGACGGTTAACCCGTATTTGCATCTTTCCCGTATATTGACCCTATCAATATTCCCGCAATTGAATAGTGTATTACTCCTAGTACTCCCTGAACCAATATCCACTTTCCCATTGATGGAATCAAAAATCTGGCAGGAAGGTCTAGCGCGACAAACGGGACGACAATTATTGATATCAGCAGTCCAAATTTTAACCCTCTTTTTAAAGGGGTCCCATCAAATTTAGTTATTGGGAATAATATTGAAAATGCTACTCCGCTTAATATTGTTTGTGTAAAAGCCAAATAAATTATGGGAGGATTCCGAAAAATTGTAATACTCTCAAAATATTTTCCCGCGACGGCAAAACCAATTAATCCTTGTATAATAAAGCTAGAAATAAAAAATGCCACCGTCCCTATTGCAATTTTTTTGTATTTCATTTTTAAATGTAATAAAAGGGCATTCCAAGTTTTTTCCAATCCAAAGTAAAGCTAAGACGAATTAAGCACCTGGCACTTTTTGTGTGAAAACACTCGCGGTGCGCGCGCAATAAATCGCCGGGTATTTAGCGTCGGCTTAAGCGCATTGATAAGTGAGACCGCTTCGCGCTCTCACTTATCGTCCGGCGGATGAGCAAAGCTCCATTGACCTGACAGCTGTCGCGCAAAAGCACTCCACCTATCAAGCCAATGGTGATTAGAGAATCTGATCGTTAGCGTATTGCTGCATACTTATTACAAAAACGCCGTTACTGTATTCTTATAGTTAACACGAAAAACATTTCGTGTTATATTGATAATAAAAATAATCGAATTACAGAGTTTTGTCAAGGTGATTTTGAAGTTAAAAGATATAGCCAGAATTTCGTCGGGGGTGACTTTTCGCTCTCGAGTTGAAGCGTCCAAGGACGGCAATGTCAGGGTCATTCAAATGAAAAACCTTGGCGATGACAACTTTGTGCATCTTAAAGAAAGCATACATATCCACCATTCAAAGTCTAAGCCGAATCAGCTCGCCAGGCTGGGGGACATTATTTTCCGTTCCCGGGGGCAGATTAATACTGCCGCTCTGCTGCAAGAAGAGGCTGAAAATACAATCGTAGCAGCACCGTTGTTTAGAGTGCGACCAGACACGAGGAAGGTTATGCCGGAGTTTTTGCTCTGGTGGATCAACCAGCCGTCTTCGCAGTCTTATCTGGCCTCCAGATCCAAAGGAACAAGGGTGAAGATGGTCAGTAAAAAGGGCCTGGAAAATTTAGAGGTCAACCTGCCTTCATTGGAGCAGCAAGCAAAAGTGGCTGAGTTTTTCAGTCTCTCCATGCGAGAGCAGCAACTCTTAGAAGAGATTAAAAATCGCAAAGCGATCTACACCCAAGGGATTTTGATGCAGGTGGTATCAGAATCTCGCCAAACAGCGAGTAATAAAAAACCCGGCTTCCACGCGGCAACATCTACTCTGGGTCAAACTCAGTCAAGAGAAAGGAATGAATACTATGACACGAGGAAAAAATCAACATGTAGTAAAGCACCCGGACGGATGGGCCGTTAAGGGCGCAGGTAATAATAAGGCAACGAAAGTCACGGACACGCAGAAAGAAGCGATTGAACGTGCCGAGCAAATTGCCCGTAACCAACAATCAGATACCAAGGTCCATGGCCGTGACGGCAAAATCAGAGCCGGAAACAGCTATGGCAACGACCCACACCCACCGAAAGATAAGAAATAAGGCACAGGGAGCAAAAAATGACGAATGAAGCAATTAAACAACAAGACGTAAATAACGCTGCATGGGCTGCTTGTGACACCTTTCGTGGCGTGATGGATGCAGCAGGTTACAAAGATTATATCCTTGTGATGCTCTTCCTGAAATACATCTCCGATGTATGGAAGGATCATTATGAGAAATACCGCAAACAATATGGTGACGACGATGTACGTATCCGCCGCAAACTAGAGCGTGAGCGCTTTATTTTACCAAAAGGAGCAAGCTATTACGATCTTTACGATCAACGCAATGAATCAAATATCGGCGAAATCATCAATATAGCATTAGACTCAATAGAAACAGCTAATAAAGGAAAATTGGAAGGTGTATTCCGTAATATTGATTTTAACTCCGAGGCCAACTTGGGGCAAACCAAAGACCGTAACCGCCGCCTGAAATGCTGCTGGAAGATTTCAATAAGCCGCAGCTTGATATGCGCCCAAGCCGTATTTCAGAAGATATTATCGGCAATGTTTATATTTATCTGATTGAGCGCTTTGCCTCTAATGCGGGTAAAAAAGCGGGAGAATTCTACACACCCCATAAAGTTTCAAAGTTGGTTGCTCAGCTTTGTAAACCAAAAGTAGGTGCGCGTATTTGTGATCCGGCTTGTGGTTCAGGTGGACTTTTAATCGAGGCTGCCAAAGCCGTCGGTGATCGTAACTATTCAATATATGGCATGGAAGTTAATGGCAGCACATGGGCTTTGTGTCGCATGAATATGTTTCTGCATGGCACTGACTCCGCCCGAATTGAGTGGTGTAATACGCTCACATCGCCAACCTTGGTGGAAAATGACCGCCTTATGAAATTTGATAACATCATCGCCAACCCACCATTCTCACTGGATAAGTGGGGTGCGGATGAAGCTGAGGCGGATACCTATAAACGCTTCTGGCGCGGTGTGCCCCCTAAATCAAAAGGCGACTATGCCTTTATCAGTCACATGATTGAGGCTGCCGTTGAAAAAGAAGGCCGTGTTTCTGTAGTGGTGCCTCATGGTGTATTGTTCCGAGGTGCCGCAGAGGGACGAATAAGAGAAAAACTCATCAAAGACAATTTACTGGATGCCGTGATTGGCCTGCCGGGCAACTTATTCCCGAGCACATCCATCCCCGTCGCTATTTTGATCTTTGACCGCTCCCGCGAAAAAGGCGGCGCCAATGAAAATCGCAAAGATATGCTGTTCATTGATGCCAGCCAAGATTACCAGCCGGGCAAAAACCAAAACGCCCTGATGGATGAGCATATGGAGAAAATCCTAAACGCCTATGAAGCGCGTGAAGAAATTGAAAAATACGCTCATTTGGCAAGCTATGACGAGCTGAAAGAAAACGACTTCAACCTGAACATTCCGCGCTATGTTGATACCTTCGAAGAAGAAGCAGAAATCGACATCGAAGCCGTTCAGCAAGAAATCGACACGCTTGAAGGCGAATTGGAACAAGTACGCGGCAAGATGGCTAACCTTCTAAAGGAGGTGGCAGCATGAGCGAAAAAGAGTCAAAAAGCTTAACTATCCGAAATAGCACAGCTGAATTTCTGATATTCACCCAGCAGGCTGGTGAAGAAGGAATTGAGGTTCGCTATGAGCATGAAACTATCTGGCTAAGTCAGAAGCTAATGGCCGAATTGTTTGACACCTCAAGCGATAATATCGGCCTTCATCTCAAGAACATATACGCAAAGGGTGAGCTGCTTGAGGGGGCAACTGCCGAGAATTTCTCGGTAGTTCAATCTGAGGGAAACAGGGAGGTTCGGCGGAATGTTAAGTTCTACAACCTCGATGCGATCATTGCGGTTGGATACCGGGTGAACTCAAAACGTGCTACGCAGTTTAGGCAATGGGCCACTCAGGTTCTACGTGATTTTGCCATAAAAGGCTATGTCATGGACAAGAAGTGTCTTGAAAATGGCTCTTTCCTTGGTGAGGACTATTTTGAGCGCTTGCTTGCTGAAATTAGGGAGATACGCCTTAGCGAGCGGCGATTTTACCAGAAAATCACCGATATTTATGCAACAAGCGTGGATTACAATAAAGATGCACCAACAACCCGTGAGTTTTTCGCCAAGGTACAAAATAAGCTTCATTATGCCATTCACGGGCATACGGCATCCGAGCCGATAGCTCTAAACCGCATATGGGCCTAACCAATTGGGAAGGAGGCCCTGAAGGTAAGGTTGTAAAAACCGATGTCGCGGTAGCAAAGAATTATCTGACCCAAGATGAGCTGGACTCCCTTGGTCGGATCGTAAACGCCTATCTGGAACTGGCCGAAGATCGAGCACGTCGCAAAATTCCTATGACCATGGAAGATTGGGCAATACGTCTGGATAAATTCCTTGAGTTTGATGAACGTGATGTCTTGCAAAACGCTGGCAAGATCAGTGCAAAAATTGCTAAAGATTACGCTGAAAGTGAGTTTGAAAAATACCGCATCATTCAAGATCGATTGTTTGAATCTGATTTTAATAAAGAAACGAAGGCGATTGAGAAGCAGATTAGCTCGGGAGGTGAAGATGAGTAAACAACACCTCAAAAAGTTAGGCAAAATTTCACATGTATCTAATGGATGGGAAATTACTACAGTAGCCCAGGCCTGTAAGATTAGAAATGATCTCAGGAAGCCAATTTCAGTAGATGAGCGCAAAGGCATGCAAGGTGAATACCCATACTATGGTCCTACAGGAATTTTAGATTTTATTGATCACCACAGGGTTGATGGAAAATACGCATTAATTGGTGAGGACGGTGACCATTACCTAAAACCAACTGAGAAACCTCAGACGACTCTGGCTGAAGGTCAATTCAACGTAAATAATCATGCGCATATTATTGAGGGAACCTCAAAGTGTTTGACCGAGTGGTTTTATATTTATTTCCACAATCGTGATATTACTCACATGCTGAGTAGACAGGGCGCAAACAGGTACAAATTAAACAAGGAGACACTGAATAGCCTACCAATTTTGCTTCCTAGCATTGATAAGCAAGCAAAGATTTACGCGATATTTCAGTCTTGTGTTTCAGCCATCGAAAAAACCGAAGCGTTGATTGATGCCAAAGAGCGTCAGTTCGGGTGGTTGCAAAAAAGCCTGATGGATAATGACTTTAAATCATATAGCAGTCATTTATCTGAATACGCTAATATTATGAAGCAGCAAAAAATTGAGGAAGTTGGTAAATTAAAGCCACTTACCGTCAAACTTCATTGTAAGGGTATAGAACCAAACGAGCGTGATATGCAGATCACGTTGTCAAAAAAAGGGCGCCCATACTTCCAAAGGTTTGCTGGTGAATTTCTGATTGGTCGTCAGAATTTCCACAATGGCGGTTTTGGAATAGTTCCGGAAAAGCTAGATGGGTTTATTGCCTCTAATGCAATTACAACACTAGAGATCAATGAAGCGAAGCTTGACCCGAGGTATCTGTTCTATTTCTTTTCCAGAAAAGGCTATTACCTACGAATTGGCCACATTATGGATGGAACAGGCCAAAAGGAACTTTCTGACAAGCAGATAATGAAGCTTCCTGTTTCAATTCCAAACCTTGAAAAACAAAAAGAAATTGTTGCTCTTCTCAACACAGCTCAACAGGAAATAAAGCTCTTCAAAAAACTAGCCAACCAATACCGCACGCAAAAGCGCGGGCTGATGCAAAAGCTGCTCTCCGGAAAATGGCATATCAAAAATAAGGAGGCCGCGTAATGTCTCAAAGCAATATACAAGGCTTCCGCTTTAACGAAGAATATTTGTCGCAAAACCCTGCGCTGCAGGAACTCATTGCACTTGGCTATGAGTATCTCTCGCCGGAGCAAGCGCTGGCGATGCGGGGTGGTAAAAACAGTAATGTGCTGCTGGAAAGCGTGCTGCGTGAACAGCTGAAAAAATTCAACCGCATTCAGTACAAGGGCAGGAAATATCATTTCTCTGAAGCCAATATTCAGGAAGCCATCCAGAAGATTAAAAACGTCAAATATGACGGCCTGCAAAAAACCAATGAGGCGATCTATGACCTGATTACCCTTGGCACGGCGCTGGGGCAAACGGTTGAGGGAAGCAACAAGAGCTTTAACCTGAATTATATTGACTGGAAAACACCTTCCAACAATGTGTTCCATGTCGTGCCTGAATTCGCGGTGGAGCGTAACCGCAGCGTTGAAACCGTCAGACCAGATATTGTGTTGTTTGTGAATGGTATTCCCTTGGCCGTGATTGAGTGTAAATCGCCTAAGGTTGAAATTGAGCAAGCTATCTCCCAAAACATCCGCAATCAGGGCAATAAATATATCCCGAAACTTTTCACCTATGTGCAACTGGTGATGGGGGTAAACAAAAACGCGGCTCAATACGCAACGGCAGGCGCATCCAAGAAGTTCTGGGGTGTCTGGAATGAGCTGGAGGATAAAGAGGACAAGATTGACTTGCTCATCAACACCCCCCTAAGTGCGGAGCAGAAGGATGCTCTGTTCTCAGATGAATTTGTATCAGAACGTGACTATTTTGATACACTGGCAAACAAAGGCGAGCGTATGCTGACCGAACAGGATAAGGCGCTTTACAGCCTCTGCCGTCCGGAACGACTGCTGGAGCTGACATACCGCTTCACCTTATTTGATGCCGGAATTAAGAAGATTGCCCGCTATCAGCAGTTCTTTGTTATCCGCTCGACAATGGCGCATATCAAACACCGCGACCGTGACGGCAATAGAACAGGTGGCATTATCTGGCATACACAAGGATCGGGTAAATCCCTCACCATGGTCATGCTCACAAGGACGCTGGCCTTAGATCCAGAAATCGTGAACCCAAGAATTATTCTGGTAACCGACCGGGATGATCTGGATAAGCAACTGGGCAATACCTTTGCCGCATGCGGCCTTTCAAAAGAACGCGCCACCTCTGGCCGCAACCTTGTAAAGCACTTGAAAGAAAAGGTGGGCATTATCACCACCTTGATTCACAAGTTTGATAAAGGCTGGGCTTCTGAGAAATACGTTGATGAGTCTCCTGATATTTTTGTGCTGGTGGATGAAAGCCACCGCACGAACTTCGGATCGCTCGCCGCCAGAATGCGCCAGATGCTGCCGAATTCATGCTATCTGGGCTTTACAGGAACGCCGCTGCTCAAGAAAGAGAAGAATAACTTTTCAAAATTTGGCGGGCTGATTGAGCCACATTACTCCATTAAACAAGCGGTAAAAGACAAGGCTGTGCTGCCTTTACTTTATGAAGGCCGTCATGTGGAGATGGAGCAAAGTCAGGCAACCATCGATCGGTGGTTTGACCGCCATACATCAGATTTAAACAAAGACCAGCAGGCTGACCTGAAAAAGAAATATGCCCGCGCCGAAATGCTGAACAAATCTGATCAGGTGATTTACATGCGTGCCTTTGACGTCAGCGAGCATTACCGCGCCAACTGGCAAGGAACAGGCTTTAAGGCGCAGCTTGTGGCTCCCGGCAAGGTGGCAGCGTTGAAGTATCATGAATACCTTAAAGACATCGACTTTGTGACCTCCGAGGTCATTATCTCACCACCGGATACCCGTGAAGGCCATAAGGAAGTCGACGAAGGTCCAACAGATGAGGTCGGCAAATTCTGGGATAAAATGATGAACCACTTTGGTTCCGAAGAGGAGTACACCAAACAAATCATTAACCAATTCAAATATGGCGAAGAGCCTGAAATTCTGATTGTCGTCGATAAGCTGTTAACCGGTTTTGACGCGCCAAAGAATACGGTTCTCTATCTCTGCCGAATATTGCGCGAGCATACCTTGCTGCAGGCTATTGCGCGGGTAAACCGACTGGATGAAGGAAAGGACTTTGGCTACATCGTTGACTATGCAAGTGTGCTTGGAGAGCTGGATAAAGCTCTGACCATGTATGATGCCTTTGAGGGCTTCGACGAGGAAGACCTGCTGAGAACGCTGACTTCCGTTAATGAAGAAGTGCAAATGCTCCCTCAGCGTTACTCCGATTTATGGGATGTGTTCCGGGAGGTAAAAAATAAGCATGATGAAGAGGCTTTCGAGGTGCTTCTGGCTGACGATGAGCTGCGTGAGGATTTTTACGAAAGGCTTTCTGAGTACAGCAAAACGCTCGGCATCGCGCTCTCAACAGACAAATTCATCATGAATACTGATGAGGCTAAGTTACAAAGCTATAAAAGTGATCTCAAGCGGTTCCAGAACTTGAAAAAGTCCGTCAAACTTCGGTATGCCGAGGCCATTGACTACCGCGATTATGATCCAAAAATCAAGAAACTGCTTGATACACATATTCAGGCAGACGAAGTTTATCAACTGAATCAAGCTGTCAATATTTTTGATGATGACGCTGTCAACTCTGTGATGGAAGACAGCCCTATTTATGGTGGTTTAAAACGAAGTAATGCCGCCAAAGCGGATACTATTGCACATGCCACGAAAAAAGTGATCCATGAAAAAATGGAGGAAGACCCGGCGTTTTACGAGAAGTTTTCCAAGCTGATCCAGCGAGCTATTGATGATTTTAAGGCACGCCGAATATCGGATCTCGACTATTTAAGCAGTGTAAGTGATATTCGTGTCAAAGTGGTTTCAATGCAGCGCGATGACATACCTGAAAGCATCAATGGTAGTGATGAAGCCTGTGCATATTATGGGATCATCAAACCATACTTCATGAAAGATAAGGCTGAAAATAAAGAGGTCGAAGCCGTTTCTGCCGAGGCGTCATTGGTAATTCAGCGCATTATTGATAAGCATTGGAAAGTTGATTTCTGGACTGATGTCGATGGCCAAAACGCGGCCAAGAACGATATTGATGATTTCTTCTTTGACGAGCTTAAAAACAAGTTTGATATGGTATTGAGCACGAAGCAAATGGACGAAATCATTGAGAAAACCATGCAGATAGCCAAAAGAAGGAGGCATACATAATGAAAAGCATCGCCTGCACCATTAGCTGCGGTAAAACAAAAATAGACTATGAGCTCCTGATGATGAACCGCAAGTTATTGGAGATTGCAGTCCATCCGGATAAAAGCGTGGTGGTCAAAGCGCCCTCAAACTCAACGCTGGAGGCCATTGAAGAGAAAATAAAGAAAAGAACCCGCTGGATTAAACGGCAGATTGCTTATTTCAACCAATTTGATCCACGAACGCCTGATAGAGAATATGCTGGCGGGAAAAGTCACCTATATCTTGGACGGAAGTATCGATTAAAAATCGAGGCTTCTGATAAAGATAAGGTGTTGCTAAAAAATGGTTACTTCTGTATCGAAACCACTTCCGGTCAGCCCGACCATATAAAACAGCTTATGGACTCATGGTACAGAAGACGCGCAAAGATGTATTTGTCAAAGATCTTTGATGACTGCTGGGAAGATTTCAAAAAAGGCGATTTGAACAAACCGAATTTAAAACTTCATAAAATGGATAAGCGGTGGGGAAGCTTGTCAGGTAAGGGCCAGTTCACGCTTAATGTGAACCTGATTCAAACACCTAAAGAATGCATTGAATATGTGGCCATTCACGAGCTTTGCCATCTTATCCACCATAACCATGGTACCGAGTTTTATAAATTGCTGGATCGCACAATGCCTGACTGGATAAAACGCAAGCATAAGCTGGAAATGGCTCTGATTTAGAGGCTGTACAACCCAGCCTCAACGCGACGGATAGCCCCTTTAGCTTGCGACCACCCGTCCAGACTCAGCGCATAAATTGTTCCGGCACTTTCGCATGCTCTTCGCGGTACTCTTACGGTGCAGGGT
>CAZJUM010000063.1:0-13160 GCA_964549175.1 uncultured Pseudomonadota bacterium
ACTCCATAGCTCTTCGAGACTATGGAGCCACCAGAGAAAAATTAGCTGAACAGTTCCCATCGAAATTGAATTTATCAATAAGAACTTCCCCATTCATTTGTCCAGTAACAAACTCTCATTTCGCTTTTAAGTGGCTTCCTCAGAGATTAAACTGAAATGATAAAAACTAACGATTAGAATACTTGGAATATAAGGAAATCGAGTCTGTAAGACCGTGACTTTTCTTAGCTTCAAAAGTAACGAAAACTCGCCTTGAGTCGTGAGAGCTGATTTCTCCCCGATGGATTCGCCCCAATGGATTTAAGAACCCTGTCGCTCCGTTATTATCGTTCATTAAATATCTATCACAACGGAGCCGCTATATGTTCAAAACGATCGCCAAACCATATATTTCAAGACTTACGCCACATTTTTAGGGGGCGAAACTTGAGTTGATAAGTTATTCATAACAAGATACTTATAGATTTTGAATCTAATACAGTGTCCTTCGTTTGATAAATCTTAGCTTGGTCTAAGAGTATCGATTTTGTGACATCACCTGTTCAAATCGAATAGTGAGATCTTCCATCCAATCGGAAACAACTCTTAATTCTCAATTTATCCGAATCCGGAAAGCCGCTGAGCACAATCTTAAAAATATCGATGTTGATATCCCCAGAAACAGCTTCATCGTAATCACCGGACTATCCGGAAGTGGTAAATCATCCCTCGCGTTTGATACCATATACGCTGAGGGTCAGCGTCGCTATGTGGAGTCGTTGTCCGCGTATGCCCGGCAATTTTTAGATCAAATGCAAAAACCGGCGGTGGAGTCCATTGAAGGGTTAACACCGACAATCTCGATTGAACAGCGATCCGGGAAATCTACCCCGCGTTCCATTGTGGCAACTACTACTGAGGTTTATGATTACCTGCGAGTTTTATTCGCACGGGCCGGAACACCGTTTTGCCCCAAATGTGATCGCCCCATTGCGTCGCAATCAGCAGAAGATATAGTCGCTTCATTGATGGCTTATCCTGAGGGAACCCGGCTGTATCTCTTAACACCATTGGTTAAAGGCAAAAAAGGAGAACACAAAGAGGTTTTTGAATATGTCAAACGAGAAGGCTATACAAGATTAAGAGTAGATGGCGAAATTGTCGAGGTTGGAGCGTTAAAACCACTCAAAAAGACACTGACTCATCACATTGAAGCTGTTGTTGATCGGATAATCATTAAAGGAAACGCGCGCTCCCGACTCACAGACTCGGTTGAAACCGCGTTGAAATTAGGTGATGGTTTGGTTGTGGCGTTACTTGAACACAAATTAAAGGGATTAAGCACTGAAGAGCATTTTAGTGAAAAATTTGCCTGCCCGGAGCACGGTTCATTCTTGGATGAGCTATCGCCACGGATTTTTTCCTTCAATAATCCGTACGGATCATGCCCGGCATGCTCCGGTTTAGGTACAATGATGGATCCCGCTACCGAGTTAATAATTCCCGATCCGGCGATTTCCCTTGAAGATGGGGCAATTAAAGCTTGGAAAAGCTGTGGATCCGGATTGAAGGGATTTTACTCACGCTCCGTTAAGACTTTGGCCCGCATGTTTGGAATTTCGATTAAAACACCGTGGGAAGACATCGATGCCAATATTCGGAAGTTGATGTTGTATGGAGCAAAACGAGGCGCAAACGCGAGCACTGATTTCGAAGGGATCATACCCAATTTAAAGCGCCGATTTTTATCAACGGACTCAGAATCCCTTAAAGCGAGAATTCATGACTTCATGACTTCTCTACCGTGTACAACATGTAGAGGACAGCGTCTTCGGCCAGAGATTCTGTCTATAAAAATAAATCAGCATAGTATTTACGAGCTTACGGCGATGACAATTGATAGTGCTTATCTTTATTTTACCATGTTAAATCTTGGAAAAGAAAAGGATCAGATTGCCAAACCAATTAAAAAGGCGGTTCTGGAACGCTTGGGGTTTTTAAAAAATGTCGGTTTAGGTTATTTGGCATTAAACCGAACGACCAATAGTCTTTCCGGCGGAGAAGCCCAGCGCATTCGGCTGGCCAGTCAAATCGGGGCAAAGCTGGTGGGTGTAACTTATGTTTTGGATGAACCGACCATTGGGTTACACCAAAGAGATAACCGCCGACTTTTAGACACCTTAGTTCACTTGAAGAATCTGGGAAATACAGTAATCGTAGTTGAGCATGACGAAGAGGTGATTAGGGAGGCCGATTATATTCTGGATATCGGACCTGGTGCGGGAGAACATGGCGGAACAATTGTCTCGCAAGGATTTCCGGATTCGGTACTGCGGGATCGGAACTCCTTAACCGCGCGATATCTTAGAAAGGAATTGGAAATAGAACTTCCCATTCGTCGTCGCCCCAGCAGCTCCGGGGGAAAAATCGTGATTAAAGATGCCGCCGCTAATAATTTGCGGAAAATTTCCGCTGAGTTTCCATTAGGGTTGTTAACTTGTGTCACCGGTGTTTCGGGATCCGGGAAATCCAGTTTGGTTAATGAATGTTTGCTGAAAGGGATTCAAAAAGAGCTCGGGGAGATGAAAGTCTTTCCCGGCAAATACGCATCGATCAAAGGGGTTCATCATATTGATAAAGTAATCAACATCGATCAATCGCCGATTGGCCGGACATCAAGATCTAACCCGGCCACCTATACCAATATCTTTGATGGAATTCGCCGGGTATATGCTATGCTTCCGGAGGCCAAGGTCCGGGGCTACTCGCCAGGTCGTTTTTCTTTCAATGTCAAAGGGGGGCGTTGTGAGTCTTGTCAAGGGCAAGGCGTGCGGATGATTGAGATGCACTTTTTACCGGATGTTTCGGTCCCCTGCGAAATATGTAAAGGAACTCGATACAATCGAGAAACGCTACAAGTGAGGTATCGCGGAGAAAGCATTGCCGACGTTCTGGATATGTCGGTTGAAGAAGCCTGTGAATTTTTTAAGAATCATAAAAAAGTATATCCCGGGTTAAAAACATTGATGGATGTAGGACTCGGCTATATTAAACTGGGACAAGCCTCTCCGACCTTATCAGGCGGAGAGGCGCAGCGAATTAAATTGGCTGCTGAATTGAGTAAGCGGTCCACGGGGAAAACCTTCTATATTCTTGATGAACCGACAACAGGGCTCCATTTTCATGATATTGCTCAGCTAATGAGGGTCCTTCAGCAACTTGTGGACTTGGGGAACACTATTGTGATAATAGAGCATAATTTGGATGTCATTAAATGCGCGGACTGGCTTCTCGATTTAGGTCCGGATGGGGGGGAGTATGGCGGACGATTAATTGCGGAAGGTCCCCCCGAAAAAGTTATACAAATCAAAGAAAGTCATACCGGACAGTTCCTAAAGTCTGTTTTAACCTGATCGTACCTGGTGTTGGTGGATAGTAGAGAGATCTTTTATTGAATGAAAAAAAATATAAACACCTTTGATCACAAATCTAATCAGACTATGGTCGTTTTATTCCAACATTAACAATGATATCTCGCGGGTATCATTTGGGTTTTATTTTGAACAGAATCCTGAACAATCCTTTGGGTAGTGATATGAAAACAAAATTTATCTTCATCACTGGCGGTGTTGTGTCATCTTTGGGTAAAGGAATCGCGGCGGCTTCAATTGGCGCCATATTGGAATCGAGAGATTTAAAACTGACCATTATCAAGTTTGACCCCTACATTAACGTCGATCCGGGTACCATGAGCCCGTTCCAGCATGGAGAGGTTTTTGTGACAGAAGATGGATATGAAGCCGATTTGGATTTGGGGCACTATGAGCGATACACCAATATTTTGACATCGCGGAACAATAACTTTACCACCGGCCAAATCTATCATACCGTGATCGAGAAAGAGCGAAAAGGAGAGTATTTAGGTAAAACCGTTCAGGTAATTCCTCACATCACCGATCAAATCAAAGAAAACATATATAACGCATCAGAAGGCGCTGACGTTGCTTTGGTCGAAATTGGTGGCACGGTCGGTGACATTGAGTCATTACCTTTTTTAGAAGCCATTCGCCAAGTCGTTCATGATTTGAGCCGATCGTCAGCTCTGTTCATTCACTTGACACTGATTCCCTGGATTGCCTCGGCATCAGAGTTGAAAACCAAACCAACTCAGCACAGCGTCCATAAACTTCGTGAGATTGGAATTCAACCGAATATTCTGCTATGCCGCACGGAAAAAGAATTGGACCAGGATCTCAAGAAGAAAATTGCGCTGTTTACCAATGTCGCATCTGACGCGGTTATTCAAGCGATTGATCTTGAGCTGGTATATGAGGTACCGGTGAGATTTCATGAGGAAGGTTTGGATGAAAAAATTGTTGAACTTTTACAATTGGAGACGAAGCGACCGAATCTACAAAAGTGGACTGATATTGTTCGTTCCTTTAAAAACCCTAAAAGTAGAGTCACCATTGGTGTTGTTGGTAAATATGTTGACTTGAAAGATTCTTATAAAAGTCTCCATGAAGCGTTATTGCATTCAGGAATTGCTTTGAATTGGGAAGTAAATATCAACTATATTGATTCGGAAAATTTAAGCAAAGAAGATGAATTGAATGAATGGAAAAAATGCGATGGTATTTTGATTCCGGGTGGTTTTGGTGAGCGAGGTGTGGCCGGAAAAATTGAAACGATCAAATACGCCAGAGAAAATAAAATCCCCTATTTCGGTATTTGTCTGGGTTTGCAGGTGGCGGTGATTGAATTTGCCAGAAACGTTTTGGGTATTAAAGATGCCAATACGACTGAAATTGACCCTAACGCCTCTGAAAACATCATTGATATGATGGAAGAGCAAAAAAAGATTAAAGATATGGGAGGCACAATGCGATTAGGGGCTTCTACGGCGACGTTGCTCCCCAATACAAAAATTGCTAAAATTTATGGGACCGATGAGATTTCTGAACGGCATCGACATCGTTATGAGGTGAATAATAAATATATTCCGGCATTAGAAGAAAAAGGCCTTATCATTTCAGGTAAAAATACGAAATTAGACTTGGTTGAGACCATCGAACTAAAAGATCATCCGTTTTTTATCGGCGTGCAATATCATCCTGAATTCAAATCGAAACCTGGTGATCCTCATCCTATTTTTTATCGATTTGTTGAAGCGGCGCACCAGTATAAAAACTTACAATAAAACAGAATGTTGGTTGCGTCACAATCGGCCCAAAAGCTTTTCTGAACGGACTCCTTTGTCATGAACCGGATATTAAAAGCGGAGCAATCGGATGTAAAAGTATTGGTAGACTTCTCTAAAACTTTTCGAAAACACTTTAAAAAGATTCTGGCTCACTATGATTATCCAATTTCAACAGGGATTTCAGAAGGTACCAACAATGAGATCAAAACCCTGACAAAGAGAGCATATGGATTCCGTGATAAAGAGTATTTTAAATTAAAGCCTTTGGATCTGAATACAAAGTATCCGTTAACCGGATGATCCTTAATTTATTGAATCAAACCAGTCACAAGAATAAGCAATGAAGTCGAGATTATTTAAAACCTATCTAATCACAATCATAATGACCTTGTTTTTATCCGGGTTTGCCTATGGGACACCTAAATATACGGATAAAGAAACGGCAAGGGCGCTTGCTGAAACATTATATAAAGGTATTTTTGGACGATATACGATTTTGTCCGCTGATGTACAGAACGATAATATTCAAGACTATTATATATCAGCTAACTTGAGCGATGGTAGCTCGCGAAAATGGTATATTGATGAAATTTATAAGTGGAGCCGCGATGATATGATTCGTTTGGCCAACAACCGAGCCTTATTGTTTTTAGATCCGGAGGATTCACGCTTTGTTGTGTTGGATAAAAACGAATTTTATCGCCTGGCATTGAAAGCCAATATTTATGTGAAAGACTTTCCCAAAGGTGATCCTCTGGAAAATAATCAACTTCGATTTCGCGTTAAATCCTTTAATCTGATTAATCCGACGGAAATGGCTTTCGGACGAGATCGTACAGGTAGTAAGTACCGTTATCTTATTGATCTGTTTAATGGTATGAGAGAATTGCTAAGCTACGAAAACGCGTATATGATTCTAAAAAATAAAAACCTCTTATTCGAGAAAACACCGACAGGTCCCACATTTGAAAGGGCAGGTCATGTGACTAAGATTTTGGCGCATAAGAAGGATGCTCCTAAAAATGGGGTACCGCAATTTGGCATTGAAATTCAATTTGATCAGGCAATCCAAATGACAGGTGACCACTTTCCCTATGAAATTTATGAGAGGAACCAATATAACAGGCAAACCAAGAAATCGAAAAAAGAATTTGTACTGGATATTACTATTCCAAATAGTGAGAAAAAGTTTGAACTCACACCCATTAAAAATCTGGAGTATTTGTACAATATCAAAGTGGTTGATGATCCAAAGCACCATAAACGACTTCTTTTAAGGGTCACTTTCAATCCCACGCTTTTGGAGATTCCTCCCGTGGTTTTTAAAAACAGCGATAATTCGATTTACGTCACTTTTTTTAATTTAACAGATCAAGCAATTCTAAGTCCTAGAATACTGCTTGAGACCAAGGAACATGAGAAAGCGGAACAAAAAACCAAAAAAGATATTAAAACTACCAAGGCCATCAAGAAAGATTCTGATTTTACTCGTGCAATGATTACTGCCGCGAAATCTTTTGCCGAGGCGGGCAGTATCCAAGATGACAAACTGAAACAGGAAAAACTATTGCTGGGTATTAAGCAATTCGAAAAAGCGGCCTTGTATGCTAAGACAGATGATCAGTTGTTCCGCGCGTTAGCCAAACGCAATCAAATGCGTGAAATTTACATCGTCATCGCACTTGGTATGGTGAAAACAGAACTGGCTAAAGAAACCATCGATAGCTCCGATATTGCAGATCTGACGGATACTTTAGATCAGGTTGAAGCTTTTACTGGTAATGAGCAGGTACTTGAAAATATCGAAAAACTCAGAGAAAGAGTAATCGCTAATCTAAACCCACCTAAATATCAAGGGTGATTTTTTCTACCACTCTCGCGATCGATAATGGCGATGAGAATTCGTCCATTAGCATCTTTTTGATAGAAACACTTTTTTTCCGCTCGATATTTTCAACGAGTGTTCTTTTGCGGGCGGAACTGATCGATTTTAACACCTTTTGGTTCACGACCGGCTCTGTTGCGAAAAAAGAGAAAGGTTGAAAATGTCCTGTGGGCACTTCTGATTAAGCAGCGGAATAGATATTAAATGGCCTTTCGATTAGACGGATTTATCCTTCCAGTCCTTGCCCCCATGTTCAGATATTAAATCGAATTGCGAGGAGTTGCGTTTGTCGTAACAAGTTGCCGTATTTTGCGCATATCAGTCCATAGTTGTGTTTTGGCCGATGGTCTCTTAAAAAGGTAAGCGGGATGATATGTGGGGATAACAGAAATTCCAAGATATGAGTTGAGTTGCCCTCGTATTTGATTAATTCCCGCCGCGTTCGGAATCAAAGCCTTTGTTGCCAAATTTCCCAGCGTTACAATAAATATCGGCTTTAATAACTCAATTTGTTTCTTCAAAATCGGCAAACAGGCATCAATTTCTTTTTGTTTGATCTTGTGACCGTCAACCGGATGACATTTTAATAAGCTTGTCAAGTAAACAGCATCTCGATTGATACCGATTGAATGGATCATTTGAGTCAACAGTTTTCCTGCCTTTCCAAAAAACACGATGCCTTTTCGATCATCCTCACTATCCGGATAATCACCGATAAATAAAATTTCCGCTTTCAGGTTTCCCTGTCCGAAAACCACCAGTTTCCGTTCCATACATAAATCGCAATTTTGGCAATCACGAACTCTGAAATGGAGTGAGTCCAAATTTGCGGCATGCTCAGGATGAAGGCTGGCTATTGGCTTTTTTTCTGGTTGAGGTATTTGGGTTCTGTGTTCTAAAGCATTTGACGCCGCTTTTAAAACTGGCTGATTGCCTTTCTGCCGGTCGTTTTTGGGGGCTATGGCAGAAGGCGTTTTGTGCGAGCGTTTTATCGCTCGATTTTGGCTCCGGGGACTGACTTCTGTGGAGATATTGTAATGACTGAAGACTTCCTGGATTTCCCGCTGTAACTCTTCATTGATGGATTCTGCCGGTAACCAGGCTGATCCATAACCTGCCAGTCTTAAGGCGTTTTCCAGACGGTGAATAAAATCCGGGGAAAGTTTGGTTTCAGACATAATTTTACAAAAAGATGGGAACAAAACTCTGAATTCGGGAAACAATCATGACAGCGGTTTACTCAAAGATTTCATCGTCGCCTCATAAACCACTTTGTTCAACCGGTTGACAGCAAGCATCGCCTTCAACAACTCATTCGACTCATTATTTGATACGACTCCCTGTTTAAAAACCCTGTAAATCAAACCTGCTACCCCATAAGCTTTGACACCCAAGTGGTTCACTATTCGTTTGCCTTTCTTTTCCTCAATCAAAAGATCAAGTTTGAGTTCATCAGCCAAAGCAATAGCCTCGGTTTCCCCAAGATCCAGCACAAGTAACTCAGAATTGATATTTAATTGAAGAGATTCAACGGCAATAAGCTTATTGACTTGAAAATGTCTCAAATAGTCGAAAGGAGTATCAAATTCTTCTGATACCTCGTGCATAAAGGCGGGAGGGACAATTATCGTATCAATAATTCTTCCCGCGAATTTAAAACCTTCGGGAATCTTTCCCAGTGTAATTAACGAGCCTGTATCGGCAACAATCTTGCTCATACTCAGGCGTTAAATTCAAAGTCGATATCTTCTTGGGTATCCCCGTAAGTTGAAGAACCATAATTTGCCAATGCTTCTCCATATTGTTGTTTGGTTTTTCCGGTAAGCCCGCAAGCTTCTTTCATTGATAACGCTTTTTTATAGTACAACGCCACCGTAACTGCCTCCTGCAACTCAGCTTGTTTGAAACCAGCTTGTTTTACTTGCTTTGGCACATCAATTCGCACCGTTGCCGTTTCCAATACTTGTACAACCATTTGAGACGATTAATTCTTATTTCTGAAATTATTATAAGTAATATCAGACAATTACACAATCGGATTTATTCGCGCAAGCAAAATCCTCATAAATTTCAGTGAACGCTAAGAAACGTGGCCGATATCCTGAGCCAAAGCCGTGGCTTTCTGTTTCGGCAAGCTGATGACAATCCGTTCGTCAACGAACTTCACACTTTCAATGGGGTGCGCAGTGTTCGTAACCTGCCCCTCAATCGTAGACGTGCTTTGATGGCAGAACTTAGTGACACCAACTATTCCGCCGTTACGTCTGACATCCTGCAGAATATCTACCGGATGACCTTTAAGAAATTGTTGAATGATCGTTCACGATTGCGTCTGCAATCTCATTCCGAAAATTTGTAGTGGATGCCCATGTGCATGGTGAGTGCCCTGTATGTGGGGGTAGCTCGCAGATCATTCATCCGGCAAGCATTTGGCATTTATGATGCATGTGAATCATCGGAGAGAACTTGAACCACCTATGGTGCGTGCAGCAATTCGACGGATCCGAGACACTGACGCTGTAATCCGCACTCAGGCACCGTTATTTCGCAATGTTAACGATAAAGTCGACGTTTGGTCGCGACTTTGGACAACAAGCATCCAGTTTGGGATGATCCCTTAACGATATGTTCGTTGAACGCGAAACGGGCTCAAGCGGTTACTTTCATGTTCCTCTTGTCACAACCCGGAAAATCTATTCCGATGCAATTCGTAGCATTTCTGGGCTATCACGCACCGCACGCTGACCGGTTATGTCGAGCGACCATGGAAAGATCTGCGTCGATGGCGTGGTATCAATTGGGGAAACGAAGGCTTTGTCGCTTCGATTGCTACAAGTGAGAGACTGTAGCAAAGTCGGACAGCCGTTTCTTGCGGAATGGAGCGTTTCCGCCGCATGGATCGACGAGTTGCGCCCATATCAAAATTCCAAATTCTTCTTTAAGAAAGAGCAGCGAGAAGGAACGCAAATGGAGAGTGATACGTATGACTCATATCTGGTTGCGCGCTGAGACCCGCGCAGATGAAATGCGCTGCCCTCTAACACCGCACGGCGCAGCGACGCTTATAAAGCAAGGAATTCGTCTGTCGGTCGAAGACATGTCTGATCGTATTTTTCCCACCGATGCGTATCGCGATGCTGGATGTGAAATCGTTGAGGCCGAACATTGGCCAAGTGCCCCCAAAGATGCCTTCATCCTTGGCCTGAAAGAACTCCCCCATAACAACAGCCCCCTGATCCACCGGCACATAATGTTCGGTCACGCGTTTAAAGGTCAGCACTCTGGGCTGCGCTTACTGCGACAATTTAAAGCTGGTGGTGGCGCATTGCTGGATTTGGAGCATCTGATGGATGACACTGGTCGCCGTGTTGCAGCATTTGGATATTGGGCCGGGTTTGCTGGTGCGGCAGTGACATTGATGGCTTGGGCAGCACAACAACAGGGAAAAATCTGCCCCGCTGTCACGGCTTACCCGAATCAGGACGCGATGCTCGCAGACATACGCTCAAAGCTTGACCAATTGGAAAAAACAAGGCCGACTGCGATTATTGTTGGTGCTTTGGGGCGTGTCGGGGGCGGCGTGGCGGATCTGTGCACTGCATACGGGGTAAATTGTACGAAATGGGACCTGGAGGAAACCGCCTCAGGCGGATCGTTCTCGGAAATTCTTCAGCATGATTTATTTTTCAACTGCGTGCTTGCTAAAGCAAACACTCCAATCTTTGTGCCACTTTCCGCGTGTACAGCAGTACGACAATTGACTATGATCGGCGATATCTCTTGCGATCCAGACAGTGACTACAATCCCGTCCCGCTTTACTCCAAAGCGACGGATTGGTCGTGTCCAGTAGTGCGGGTAGCTGAGGAGCTACCCCTTGATGTAATGGCAATTGACAATTTACCGTCCTTGCTGCCGCGAGAATCCTCTGAAGATTTTGCGGAGCAACTGCTGCCCCACCTTCAAAACTTGCATAAGGCCTCAGACCCGATCTGGCAAAGCGCTGCAGAGGTTTTTGAACATCACATCAACGCGTTGGGAAAGGATCACACATGACAGCTCATTGATGTGAAACGGGATTATCGGCAATTCCTGGGCTGCGTCGTTTGATCGAAAATGGGCACGATATACCTGTCTGGAACCGAACGACCAAAAAGGCACGTGCTGCTCTGAGCGATCTTGACATTGAGGTCCGACAGACAGACCGGAATCAGATCAGCGCTAAGCTAAAACAAAATGATATTTTGGTGTCAATGCTCCCGGGGACTGGCATGTACCCTTGGCGGAGATTGATCGCCTCTTTGCTTCTCGCAGCCAAGCCCGGCGGCAAACCATGGCACCCTGACATGAGATTGGTTATGAATCGTGTTTCTATTTTCTTCAGTCAGGTTGTCAGCGGGCTTTGAATCCGCTTGATCAATCCGTTCAGGCATGAAGCTGATCGGATAGTTTTCTGAAAAATTTTGATTTGAGGACATAAAGCAGGTTCAAAAAAATTGGCAATTTCGACCAATTAATGAACCTATTACTAGCAAAACCTAGTCGAAATAGCAACTCAAAAATAGAGTTAATTTTAATTATATCAATATCTTAAACTATTTTTCATGGTCGACTAAATACGAATCAGCTCTGAAAACTCCTTAAAGAAACCAGGGTAAGTTTTTGACACGCAAGCTGGGTCATTTATTTCTACTCCGGGTATTTTTAGTCCCGCCAGTGCCATCGCCATGGCCATTCGGTGATCATTATAAGTCTCAATGGAGGCACTTTTGAGGGCCCCTCCACCATGAATTTTAAGACCGTCTTTGTATTCCTCGACCACCACTCCAAGTTTTCTTAATTCCGCGACAATAGCGGAGATTCGGTCACATTCCTTGATCCTCATGTTTTCAACATTGCGTATTGTGGTATTGCCTTCCGCGAATATTGAAACCGCCGCTAAAGTTGGAGCAACATCACTCATCGTGTTCATATCAACATCAACAGCTTTCATCGAATGCCCTCTTAGGGTGATCGCGTTTTCATCGCGTTTCACAAAACAACCCATTTTTTCGAGAATATTAACCAGTCCGATATCGCCTTGCGTGCTATTTTTATTGAGTCCGCGAACGGTTATTTTACCTTTGGTGATGGCAGCCATGGCAAAGAAATAAGAAGCGGATGATGCATCCGCTTCAATATCATAGGTCCGTGAGTGATAGCATTGGTTTGGTTTTATCGTTATCAGGTGATCATTCCATTTACACCCTACACCAAAATCGGCCATAATCTTCTGTGTCATTTCAACATAGGATTTAGACACCAGCTTGCCTTCGATATTGATCGTAGTCTTATTTTTTGCGTACGGTGCGGCTAGCATGATGGCACTAATGTACTGTGAGCTTTTCTCTCCGGGTATCGATACCGCTCCCCCCTGCAAACCATTCGCCCTTATGGTAACAGGTGGACAAGATGTGTTCAGGTCATCGTTAACATCGGCTCCAAGTTGATTTAAAGCGACAATCAGGTCTTTAATGGGACGTTTTTTCATCCTTTCGTTGCCGCTTACGACGTATCTTCCTTTACCAATGGTAAGTGCCGCTGTCAGGAAGCGAGCGGCCGTCCCCGCATTTTCGACATATAATTCATTGCCCATAGCACTTATTTTACCACCACATCCTTTAACGCAAAATATTTCTCCCTGCTCAACAAATTTCGCTCCTAAGGCTTTCCAAGCTTCGATCATATAGTGAGTATCATCTGAATGCAAAACACCGCTTAAACGACTCTCACCCGATGCCAAAGAAGCAATCAATATCGCTCGATTGGTAATACTTTTGGATCCCGGAACTCGAACAGAACCATCAATAGGCTTCGAACATTGTATGATAATACTATCTGTTTGTTTCATGACAGGTTTGTTTAAGATGCAAAAAAATCATACTCTCCGGATATTTTCATAGGAATGCCAAGTACTTTTTGATTATGGTCGAGTAAATTACATTTGTCGAATTGACTTTTAAATCATATGGATGACTGTTCTGGTTTTTTTTGAATTATGTGGAGATATAGTCAAATGTTGTGTTCAAAAAAGTTAAGCAGCAATATCCCTTTCT
>CAZJUM010000064.1:0-7549 GCA_964549175.1 uncultured Pseudomonadota bacterium
AAAATCCGTCAAAAACCTTGTCAAGTAAAAAATGAACTTTTTTGCGCTTTTTTAATAAGCTCTGAATAGATACAATAACTCTTTGGTTTAACTATGGTGATTGAATTAGACGACAAAAAAAACGAACAGATGATGGATGAGATTCGTAGCCGTGTTCTTGAGCGCTACCATGAGCTGCAAAACATCGAATCTTTGAAAGACAGTACACAAGCTAATTTACAAGCTTTACAGGAAATTACCTCCCTACCCATGGACGAAATTCATGATATCGCGGTCGAGGTGTCTTCAAAATATGAGATTCAGCCATCAAAAATAAGTAAACTTAAGAAGATTAGATCCAAAGAGTTGGAGCCCTATTTGCCGGATGCGAAAGCTTTATCAACATTTGAGTCTTTATCACTGAGGCAAATCAAACTCAGGCGAAGTTTTACACCTCATCTGATCGCTTACAGCTTTACCAACGGCGTGCTGTCCGCATTGAACTACATGACCTCCCCATATTTCCCTTGGGTGATGTTCCCCCTCTCGTTTTGGGGTATTGGATTAGCCATTCACTATGTGACCTGTGTGCGATGGCCCAAAGTCACATTAAAACGCAAAATCACCGAATCCCGCAATGAACTTGCCGGTATTTTAGACGAAACCTGGAAGTTTTTTCAAATCAAACGATATCAGAAACCATCTGCCCGTAAACCTTTATTAACGCGCTTTATCGTTTAATGATCGCGCAAGCGGATGAACAAACAATTTTGAAGTACCTGACGGCAGTAGAAGGCGCCTTACAAATTCAGCTTTCATCAGAATGGGAATTAGAGCAGATCGCCATTCAGGTGACGGCTCTTTCGCGAAAATACCAATAACCTTTGTCAAGGTCCGACTCAGTTTTGCTGAATCGCTTGGAACCTAAAACGGCACTTAAACGATTATCCAACTGATATTGTGGATGATTGAGAATCTTGGCGTTATTTTGAGCTATTATTATTTCAATCACTTACATGATAAGTAGTATCGTGGGGGAAATAACTGTAACCAACGGTCTCATTTGATACCAAAGCGCTTCAAATTGGAGTCACTCTCAACGGCTAAAACGAAACCAGTCCTTCCTTTAAATCGTTTCCCTCCTGTTTTTCATCAATCACCGGACAATAATTTTGACCCATCCCGGACTTGCACCCTGAATTGCATCTTCTTTTCATCTGTTTCATCGAACCGAAAGTTTCAGTAAAGGAAGCGTTGTCATGGGTCAGTCCGTCTGTGTGTCCCGCAAGGCCTTACATCAAAAATCCCCGCCAGAAGAAGCAAAAGTATTGCGGCGATCCTGCCTGCCAGAAAGCCAGGAAGGCGAAATGGCAGAGGGCAAATGAGATCCGACCCCAAGTACAGAAAGGACCAGATTCAGGCAAAGAAGGACTGGTTTGATCAGCATCCCGAATTTTGGAAAAAGTACCGTGATAAGCATCCTGAAAAGACCCTGCGAAATTCCCTGATGCAACGAAAACGGAACCAGCAGCGCCGGTTGAAAAGCCAGAAAAACAGGACCGCCAAAAAAATGATTGCAACGATGGACGTATTGGAAGCCAACAATCATGCAGCTTTGAGAGAATTTTGGCTGGTTCCGGTGATTGCGAAGATGGACGTAGGGGGTATCTCACTGAAGCAACGGTAAAACGGAGCCATTTTTTCTGATTGCAAAAATGGACCTGATAGATCCTCAGCTTCTTTTTCAGCTAAGCTGTTTTTCATTTACCCATTCAAAGGTGAATTGATGAAAAGCAGACAGATTGTATTTGATATCCACAGACTTAAAAAGGATATTCAAACCGTTCCACTGCCCGGATGCCGGGTATCGGAGGTAATACGGTCAGCCGATATCTGATGCCCCCCGACAAGAAGCCGGCTAAAAGAAATCCGCTATCCAAGCCGGATCCTTTTAAAGAGCCGATCGACCGCCTTCCGGATCAAGATGCCACAGTCAGCGCCATAGTTACCCTGCGGCGGATAAAAGAGATGGGATATGAAGGAGGAATCACCATCTTGAGGGATTAGCTCAGGGAGCAAAGAGGACATGTCAGGCCGAAACAGGCCTATATCCGTTTTGAATCCCGACAGGGTGAACAGATTCAGATCGACCTCAGATACCGACAATCCAAACTCAATGGACAGATCACCATCGACCAGTTCGACTTCGATTATCACAAATCCGGAAACAGCCAGAAGAGCACAATTTTAGACCTGGCTCATCCCGAGTTCATTAACCAGAAGAAAGATGTGATCTTAATCGCTTATCCCGGCGTGGGTAAAACCTAGCTGGCCAAGTGTATCGGCTATACAGCCACATAGGCAGGCATCAAGGTGCTGTTTACCACGGCCTCCGCTCACGGCATCAGATTAAATCAACCCTGATCACCACCAACCTGCCGTTTTCTGAATGGGGAAAGATCTTTGACAGCACCACCACGGCGACAACGATCGCTGAGCGACTCGTTCATCATTCGGAGATTCTGGTTTTAGAGGGGACAAGCTATCGAAAAAGAGAAAAGCTGATTGACCCGGCGTTTTTTTAAAAACCGGTGCCACCTAAGAGGGAGATCCGCGGTTTTACGCCAAAACCGATGCGCCTTCTGTCCGGGGTGGCTCCGTTTAGACCGTTGAAAATGGCTCTATTCCGAAACGGTGGTTACAATCTAGGAATGTAGGCAGGGGAACGGTTTACGATGAATCGGAAAATAAACTGGGCTGATTATTCCAATAGGAAACCGCGAAGCGGTTGAGAGGGACATTAATAGTAAATAATTGGAGTAGTCAGTATTTATACTGTAGCATTATCGTTCCCCTGAGGCGCGCCTTTGGTTTTGGTATGATAAATTTGAATAGTCGGATTACAGCTCTGTTGATGGAATCGACGGATGACGCAATCCAAGGGGAATTTGCGGTAATTGCGGATCTACTGACTTTAAAGAAAATTTCTCGATCTGGCCATTGCGCGCTTTCTCTCTTTATGTCTGTTTTTTTCCGCTTCTTCACGCTTTAGTTTATTATGAACGGAAGGTTTTGCGTAATATCTTCTTTTTTTCAGTTCTTTAAACATTCCCTCTTTGATCAGAAGTCTCTTTAGCTTCTGCATTGCTTGTTCAACTTGGTTGTTAACTACCTTTACTTCCATATTATTCCTAAACGGTTTTTCAATTTTATCGAAGTGTTATAACAAATGGGAGTGAGATTTTCTTAATTCCCCCCGAACTCTTCAAGACATAACACTTAGATCGATTTGTCAAACTAAAAATAACTCTGACCAGTGATTCTACATTTGAGAAGTCTGTTGCTAAAAATTCATTCTTGTGGCGGTATGTTTTTATTTTTCCCATGAGAAAACCCAGAGGCAAGTATACTCGCGAAAAGATCAAAGAGCGCGAAGAAAAGCGGGAAAAGAGGCAGATCCATATAAAGGCAACGGAGATGCCGGTTTTTTTGTTGCGGAGTTTTGCGAGCGACTAAAGGGAAATCGAGACACCTGTCAGTCTTTTTCCATTTTATTGTCGAAGTATTCAGGATGTTTTTCTATTCGTCGGCCATCTCTGCAACAAGGTTAGCGATAAAAGGGGTTGAATAAATCTCTCATGCGGTATGTCGAACGATCAAGATTTTTTAACAATGGGGATTAAGTAAGAAGGGGTACGATGTTACCTGCCTTAGATCAATGTTTTGAAGATATTAATAATTTCGGCGCTTCCCGATAGGTTTTTTGATGTGACGATTTTTTCCTCGATACGCCTTTTTTGTTTGAGTAACTCGGTAATTTGATGAACAAGATTTTCCTCGGTTAGTTCTCCTTCCGAAAGTACCAAACAAAGTTCCTGTTTTTTAAACGATTGGGCATTTAAAATCTGATCGCCGCGGCTGGCTCTCAGTGGCAACGGAATTAACAAACTCGGCTTTTTTAGGGCTAGCAACTCAAACAAAGTGGTGGCACCTGCTCGCGAAATGACGCCATCAGCCATCGCAAAAAAATGAGGGAGTTCATCCGAAACATACTCAAATTGACAATATCCCTTGAGGGATACTAACTCGGAATCAATATTGCCTTGTCCGCAAATATGGCAAATCTGATATTTTTTCAACAATGATGGCAGTGCCTGACGTATGCTTTGATTGATAAACCGCGATCCTAAACTGCCACCAATAATTAAAATCACCGGTTTATCCTCATCAAACTCGCATAACGATTTCCCTTTTTGACTATCGCCACTTAATAATGATTCACGAACCGGTATTCCGGTCATAACCGCCTTGGAATCAGGTAAATAGCGGATGGTCTCAGGGAAGCTATAACATATTTTGGTGGCAAATGGCGCTGAGAGTTTATTGGCTAAACCAGGCGTGAGATCGGATTCATGGATGATCACCGGAATTCGGAGTAGCCACCCCGCCCACACAACCGGGCATGAAACAAAACCTCCCTTGCTGAAGATCAACTGGGGACGGATCACCAATAGCAATTTCAATGCCTGCAAAAACCCTAAGAAAATCAAAGCGAGATCGGTAAAATTCTTCCAATCAAAATATCGTCGCAATTTACCCGCTGTAATTGAATGATAGGTCACAGCAGTCGTTTCCAACAGATCTTTTTCGATTCCGGTTTTTCTCCCGACATAGTGAAGTTCAATCCCCTGGGCATGAAGTTCGGGAATAATGGCTAAATTAGGCGTCACGTGTCCTGCGGTGCCACCACCGGTTAAAAGTATTGTGGTCATGGACGGATTAGTATCAGGTTAATTGGCAATTAATGGGAAATACATTCTGTCTGCCTCAACAGCGGATGTCAGTCAAGCCTTAACGGCGTAATATGATCACCCGAAACATTTTGGCGCGCCCCTTTTTAGGTCACCGTTTTACCGATCTCTTCTCACCCGATAGTATTATCAAATTGAGTTTGTTTCTCAATTCCCGGCAACTCGTCAATGGGACATCTAAATTCGTGGAAAAATTGTAATCCCGCACTACTGCTTTAATGACTTCTTTAGCAAGTCGCTTCTTTTCTTTTTTGTTAATTATTCTCCGGTTCGGATGATTCTTTTTCAGTTGCTTAATGGCGATCCTTTTTATTACGTTTTCAAAGTAAAAAATCCAGCTTATTTGTCTGAGGATATTAAAGCTACGGAGATATGAGTCACAGCTCACTTGATAGGAGGCTTTGGAACTCCCAATATTGGGACAGACAGCGTGCGGAGTGATATAATCATAGAAATAGTCTGGCAAAACGATACTCAAAAAACCGCGCTAAATCTTGTATTGGAAGTTTTTTTCTTATTTCCGGCGCAAAAACCACTGATTCTATTTTTTCGGAGTTGAACGCAATTTAGCTAAGGCTGCTTAACAACACACTCAAATCTCACTGAGTAAAAGAGCTCTTTCTTCCCTTATCCGATTGTATTCACCGATCATTTGCTTCAAATCGGTTTCAGAAACAGACTCACCTTCTAAGGTCGGTTCTTTGAACATTCTTTTGGGGAGCGTATCGGTTGAAACGTCCAACCCTTCGCGAATATTATACTTTCGTGTGTCTTGGGTAATCCGATTGGCAATCCCCTGAAGATCGATTCGAGTCAATTTCAGCCTGGTGATGGCTTCGAAGATCATGCTTAATTCCTCCCAAAGAACCATATCCCGGAAAAAGCGGCACAATATGATACAATCAAACAAAGTCGATCGGTCTTCATAATCAATATGCAACTCTGCTTTGCCCTCTATTTGATCCTTATCGATTTGACCGGATAATTCAGCTTTATAAAAAGTTCCTCGTAAATGACAGGCACCGCGCGCGGAAGTGGCATATGACAATGCCATTCCTTTCAAGGTACGCGGGTCATATCCCGCTGGTTCTAGCCCTTTTACATGAACAGCAATATCTTCCAAATCGAATTCCCGGGCGGCCTCTTTGATGCCTTTAGCCAATATTCCACCGATCCCTTTGCCGGATACGATCAGCTCTAACAATTCTGCCACTTGGTCCGGCTGATTATAATCAATGGCGAAATCCGATTTTCCCCGTTTACATGCTTCTATGGCCAGCGCTGTCATATTACCGGCACTCATGGTGTCGAGGCCCAGTTTGTCGCAAAGATCATTCAAATACATCACTTCCTCAATGGATTCAATGCCGTTTAACCCACCGATGGCATAAAGCGTCTCATATTCCGGACCTTCCAGAAACAACCCCTTGTGTCTCCCTTTTAATACCCGCGTTTTTTTGGTGCAACGCAAGAAGCAATTGGGACAATTCTCGGCTTTGACCTCACAATTTTCCTGCATATAGTCCGCAGTGATTCCTTCGTGGTTTTTCATCCGACCGGATTTCCAATATTCTGTCGGAAATGCCTTGACAGCATTCAATTTGGAAACCATCATCGGGGTTCCTAATTTTCGGTATAACAGACTTGCGGGAGACTCTTTACCGTTTCGAGCTATCTTTTTATTTAATTTCTTAAAAAGTTCAAGATCAGCGATTGCAGTCGTTTGAGTTCCGTAAAAGCTTATTCCCTTTAAATTCTTCGATCCGTAAACCGCTCCCATACCGCATCTGCCGACGCTTCGCCAAATATCCGATTTGATGCAGGCAAATCGCACCAAGTTTTCGCCGGCCGGCCCGATAGTCATGGCACCCGCCCCATCCTTGGAATGATTTAAAATATACCGTTCAGACACATCACTGGGTTTACCTTTGATCTCAGAGGCATCACAAAAAACAACGCCATAATCATCAACTTTTAAATATACCCACGTTGGGCTCTTACCGGTGATAAGTATGGCGTCAATACCACATGCCTTGATTTTGGGAGCCAATGAGCCACCACAATATGATTCGCCATATCCTCCTGTTTGAGGACTTTTGGCGAAGACGGCGAATCGCGATTGTCCCCAAAGTTTGGTCCCCGTACCAGGCCCCACAGCAATGACCACACGACTCTCAGAAGCCAGCGGATCAACGCCGATGGGGTTCTCGTTCATTAAATAATGAATACCCAATCCTTTGCCGCCCAGAGTATTTCTTAGAGTTCGATCAGGAATCGATTCATACTGATATGTCTGATCACTCAAGTTGATTTTGAGTAATCGATTAAAAAATCCTTTCATAATATCCTCTCGCACTGCTGACTTCTCGTCTAATTCGCTGTTATCAAAAAATCTCACCGACTAAGCGTTTCAAGTCCGGCTTCGATTATGGCAATTCCCTGATCCAACAATTTTCGATCAATATTGAGTGGTGACAGAATTCTCATTACATTGCTGTATGTTCCGGCCGTAATCACGCTTAAGCGTTTCGAAATACAATATGCCGCCAGAGCTTTAGTTTGTTCCGGGGCTGGTTCTTTCGTGACCTGATCCAACACCAGTTCCATTCCCACCATAGCACCTAATCCTCTGATATCACCCACAATCGGGTACTTTTCTTTAAACCCCGTAAAAGCATCGGTGATGATTCGACCGATATCAGTGGCTTGTTTCATGAGATCGGTATTTTCGAACAATTCGATCGTGGCCAGTGCGGCGG
>CAZJUM010000064.1:7559-8059 GCA_964549175.1 uncultured Pseudomonadota bacterium
GGTTGTTGCCAGGGGATTCCCGCCATAGGTGCCACCCAATCCGCCTATTTGCGATTCATCCATAATCCCCGCTCTTCCGGTAATGGCACTGATGGGCATACCGGAAGCCATGGATTTGGCCGATAAAATCAAGTCATAGTCGATATTCAGAACATCAGCAGCATACATGGCACCTGTTCTTCCGAAGCCTGTTTGAATTTCGTCGCATATCGTCACAATACCATATTGTCGGGAAAGCTCACGTAACTCCTGAAAAAAAGCCTCATTACCCGGTATAAATCCTCCTTCCCCCAAGACCGGTTCGAAAATAACGGCGGCAATACTCTTGGGATCCACCAGGTTCTTAAATGCCGTCCTGATATCATCCAAAACCATCTGATTGGCTTTTTTATGATCTCCGTCCGCCATGCGATATGCATATGGAAAAGGAACACGGTAAACCTCAGGGGCAAAGGGGCCGTATCCTTCCTTGTAGGGCGTCACTTTGCTGGTTAACGACA
>CAZJUM010000064.1:8069-13124 GCA_964549175.1 uncultured Pseudomonadota bacterium
AAACGCGTCTCTGAAACTCAAAATTCCTGGTCGTCCGGTATATTTCCTGGCTACCTTTATGGCGTTTTCCACAGCTTCCGCCCCGGAATTGGCAAAGAAAGTTTTCTTCTCGAATGTACCCGGAGTTATTTCATTCATCTTTTCAGCCAATTTGATATAGCCCTCAAACATCGACACATGAAAACAGGTGTGCAAAAATCTGTCGGCCTGGACTTTAACCGCTTCCACCACGCTGTGGGGACAATGTCCGGCGTTTAACACTCCGATTCCTCCGGAGAAGTCGATCCACTCGTATCCGTCCACATCGATTATGGTTGAATCCTTCGCATGGTCAACGATACATGGGGATACTTGGAACACTGCCTTGGGAATCGCTTTTTCTCGTCTTTGGATTAGTTCTTCCGATCGATTCATCATTAGCTCCTAATATGGTTATTGGTTTAATCAGCGTGATCCGGATGGAATATGACAGGAGTATTCCATTTTACAATTCACAGCGGACATATCCTTGAATGACTCGATTGCTTTCAAATTGATGGGATTATTCATGTTGATATCTCTGACTTGAGTTGATAAATTGTCAGGTATCTCATATTATTAATATCGCATAATCAAATCACTACCAGTCCAGGTCGAGACTCGCAAGATCTTTTCCTCCTCCCCTATTATTGTCGGGATTCAATAATGACTATAATCTTCAATCAAACCGCAATTAATTTTGACGGTAACACGCTCATTGATCTGCTAAAAAGAACCGGTCAGGATAAGAGTGAAGCAATCGTTATTACGGTCAATCGAAAAATTATTCCGGAAAAAAACTGGAAGAGCCACCGACTGGAAGAATTGGATGTAGTCCATACCATCCTTCCGATTTATGGCGGGTAGCGATAACCACTTTGTGTTTGACAGGGAATAGGGAAACACTCGAATTTTTGCCACACTTCAGTTATCCGGCACCTCTTATCAGCGAGTCCGGGGATGCGGTGGTTTTCGCCGATTGTTTTTTCTGTGTTTTACCCATTGTTGATATTCATTGAGTGAGGATACAGTTAGACGACACTCTTTAATTTAGGCAATTAACCCTACAACGACACTTAAAAGCTCATCTAACTGATACTATTGGATTATTGGGAGTTCTTACTCTGTTTTGAGATGTAATTATTTCAGTCACTTGTATGACAAGTATCGTTGCAGAGTTAATTTCAATAAGACTTTAGCTTAAATGGTGATTAGACTTCTGCCGTATTTTGATAGTAAAGATGACGGTAGCCATAGCATAGCCCATTAGTTTTTATTTGTATAAAAGCCAGAAGTAAGAATAGGAACAGTCAGTTTATTAAATGCATGTATAGCAGAGCTTGAATCATAGTTGTAGAAGATCCGATTTAATCTGACAGTTTTGATAAAGGATTTCACTCGCCTGATAATCAGCAAGAATTGCCGAAGCATCTTGATCGAGTAATCTTACCCAAGAAAGGGAAGCTCTCTCAAAAAGACCGAGAAAGAGAATATTCCGATGAATTCATAAAAGCCCGACATCAACATTCTGCTGTTGAATCGGCAATCAATGCGTTAGAAGTTCATGGTCTGGATAGATGCCTTGACCATGGTATCAAAGGCTTCAAAAGATATGTTGCCCTTGCAGTTTTAGGGCGTAATATTCAAAAAATTGGTGTAAAGTTACAACAAGATGCATTGACTGAAGAGCATCGGGCTAAAAAGAAAAGTCAAGCGGCATAATCGTCAGGGAGCAGTATTTTGAGATCTTCAGCGGGATAAGTGCGTCTTGCGGACTTAATATAGTAGCAGCAATGTTGCTTTATGTGATATTTTTTAAAATTTAACAAGACGAATAAGGTAAAAAAAATGATTGATGCGCTGAGTTCTAACTTTTTTTGCCATCTAGATCTAATTTAGCCGGGTTTTCGTTCAGACACTAAATAAGCATGTCTAAGTGGTCGACAGTTTCATGCCGTCATTGCGGTGGCCGATATACAGATACATGAGGATTGGGACAATGTCCCCGAATATCATAAGGATTGCGCATGGTACACTTCCTCTTGTGATATTTGTGGTAGCTCGATGGAAGTACACCGTACATGGGATAATCCACCCACGGCCCATAAAGAATGCAAAGCAAAACGGGCAGCAAAATGGCATACACGACCATGCAAACATTGTGGTCGTGAGATAAAGTATCATGAAGGTTGGAGCAAAGTCCCCAATTACCATAAAGAGTGCGCTTGGACAACCAAGTCGTGCGATTCCTGCCGCTTACAGATCCGTGTTCATCGGGATTGGCAGACGCCACCGCGATCCTGTGATTCTTGCAAGCGGACGTATTCGTCCAAGATCGCTAACTGTGCTCACTGTGACAAGAGCTTTGATATTTCCATGGGTATTCAGGTCAAATGCAAAGAGAAGGGTTGGGATCTTCCGAAAAGGTGCGAGGATTGTCGTGAACTGTTTAAACACAAGCCATTTCGGACAGAACGAACAAAGAACTTTTTCGGTAAAACTATATTCAAGACCTATAACAGCATCGGCCAGCTTATTGGTGAGTCGAAGGACGAGACCGGTTTCTTCGGGGACGAACGCCGACGTCACAAAAGTGGTACGGGTAAGACCACAGGGATCACTCGAGACAAGGCAGACTTTTTTGGAAATGAATACAGAGAAACGACAGGCCCAGCTGGAAAAGTAAAATCTCACGCACGAAACAAGACTGACTTCTTCGGAAACGAGTACACGGAGAGTACCGGTGGATCGTCCTCAACGAAGCATACCACTCGAACCAAGACGTCCTTTTTTGGAAAGGAGTATCCAAACAGGCGGCTCGTAGGTCGCTTAAATCACGAAACACGGGAACGCATTTTCCACTTAAGAAATCCAGTTCCGTGGTCTAAGATTGGGGGTAGGCTCAGACTTATAGGGAAAAGTGTGGCCGTAGGTGTGCGGCAGGGTCGTCTAACAATTGCATGCAATAGATTTGTCTTCGCTCCGCCAAACTACTGATGCAAGCCGTTAGGGGTGAAGGGAGGTTGATAAGATGAACAGAAGTGTAATCTATGTTCAGCATAAAGATGGATCGAAACCGAAAGGCACGAAAATTGTGCTGGGTTTTAGTGCAGGAATGACAAAACCTGCATATACGGATAGAGACGGCATGGCTTTGGTAGAACATGCATCAAGCGGGAAAGTAACCGTATACGTCAGTGGCTCAAAAAAAGGAACATTTCATGCGCCAGGAAACTTTGCTGTCACGCTGTGATATAAAAATCAGGAGGAATATTTCATGAGTATTAGCTCTACAACGATAATTTTCATGCAAGCGGCTGAAATAATTACATCTCAAAATAAAGTAAGAACTCCCAATAATCCAATAATATCAGTTATATGACTTTTAAAGTGTCGTTGTAGGGCTAATATGCCGTTGACTTTTGACGAACAGCGATAAAAAATTAATGAGATAAAGTAAGCGCCCGTGGAATCGAGCTGGTGAAACCGCTGCAACGCGACTTAGTCACCGATTGGTAGTGGTCGTCCATAACAATATAAATCAAAGAGACATTATGAGGGCATACCTTGATATCGCGCGACGCGTGATCGACAAAGGTGAGATTAAACACAATCGAACGGGAACAGACGCTGCTTCAATACCTGGTGCCATGTTTGAACATGATATGTCTCAAGGGTTCCCATTGCTGACCACAAAAAAAGTTGTTTTTCGTTTGGTCTCTTCCGAACTGGAATTTTTTATTAAGGGTATTACGGACAAAAACTGGTTGCGTGACCGTAATAATCATATTTGGGACGAGTGGTGTAGCCCAGACCGCGTGCCATATAGTCATGATCGGCAAACTCAGCAAAAAATGGTGGAAGAGCGTGAATTGGGACCGATTTATGGGTGGCAATGGCGAAATTTTGGTGCTCATTATTCAGCCTATGATCAAGCTCCGAAAGGAGACGGAGTGGATCAGATTGAAGAACTGATCAAGAAACTAAAAACAGATCCTGATGATCGGCGTATGATTGTTTCGGCATGGAATCCCGTTGATTTTCACCGCATGGCACTTCCCCCATGTCACTACGGCTTCCAGGTCACAGTGGTAGGAGGAAAACTAAACTTATTATGGAATCAACGATCGGTGGATGTGGCGTTGGGTCTTCCCTTCAATATTGCCAGTTATGCTTTGATGTTGCACTTATTGACAAAAGAGACAGGACTGGAAGAAGGCCGCTTAATCGGTTTTTTGGCGGACACCCATATCTATGTGAATCATTTTGAGGGGATGAAAAAACAATTGACCCGTTCCCCAAAGGCATTACCCTGTATAAAAACAGATACATTCATCTCTATTTTTGATTGGGAGTATAAAGACACGAGGGTTGAAAACTACGATCACCATTCGGGAATAAAATTTGAAATCGCTGTATAGAACCCCCATGACCACAAAGATTATAATAATTGCTATTGTCTCACAAAATGGTGTGATAGGAAAAAATAATGATGTCCCTTGGCGCATCAGTGATGATTTTAAGCGTTTCAAGACGTTGACTATGGGCTTTCCTTGTATTATGGGGAGGGTGACCTATGAATCACTACCAGACAATGCCCGTCCGCTGCCCGGAAGGGAAAATATTGTTATCACCTCCAACCACCACTACCAGCCTGAGAGAACAACAGTACAGCATTCTTTGGAAAAAGCGTTGGACTATGTCAGAAAAAAGCAGCTTGAAAAAGTCTTTATCATTGGCGGATCCGTCATATATCAAGAGGGATTAAAAATAGCGGATGTGTTGGAACTGACTCAAGTACATTGTGAGGTTGAGGGAAATGTTTATTTTCCGAAGATTAATTGGGCTCAATGGATATTAACACGGCAAGAAGATCATAAGGCATTTGATCGGGTCAGTCAGCGAACTGTGAGTTTTTCTTTTCAGACTTACCAGCGGTCTCACCAATAGTTTATTGGGAAAGTGCCGTTCTTATCCTTCCCAAAATGTAACTGTTCAGCTAATTTCTCTCTGGTGGCTCCATAGTCTCGAAGAGCT
>CAZJUM010000065.1:0-13102 GCA_964549175.1 uncultured Pseudomonadota bacterium
CAAGTAAAAAATGAACTTTTTTGCACTTTTTTAATAAGTTCTGAATAGATACGATTTGATATTGTTGAATTTTCTCCGCAAGAAAACATCGGGCTTGGATATACAGAACGATTGCTAAATACCTTTGGATTGTATTAGAAATCACGAAGGTGAGATAAAAAAATAATATGATTATGTACAATTCGCAAGCTCATTTCTTTGATCACTCCCTGTCATTCCCGCGAAAGCGGGAATCTAAGCTCCGTTGATGCAATGGTTAAGGTTGAGGAAGAGTCATTCCCGCGAAAATGGGAATCTAGCAATAAAAGCCTAAGAAACCAAATGATTTTCCGGATCCCCGCATTCGCGAGGATGACAGGCATTATTGGCAAATTAGAATGCTAATAGTACATAATCAGGAAAAATAATAATTGCTCAAATCAAATTGTATTTGAATAATAAGGAGAACATTTAATGGAACAGAAGGCCTTTCAGGATTATTATCCCGACGAATTCAGTCATTGTTACGGATGTGGGAAACACAATGAACATGGGTATCAGTTAAAAAGTTACTGGGATGGTGACACGACCGTTGCTCATTATATACCTGAGAGCTTCCATACGGGAGGCGTTCCGGGTTTTGCGTATGGTGGTCTGGTCGCTTCATTGATGGATTGCCACGGAGCCGGTTCTGCCGCGGCGGCGGCCTTCAAGTTGGAAGGACGAGAAATGCGAACCGCCCCCCCGATGCGATTTGTCACTGCCTCGCTGAAAATTGACTATTTGAAACCAACGCCAATTGGTGTTGAGTTGGAAGTAAGGGGAAAAATAGTAGAGGTTAAGCAACGAAAAGTGATTCTTGATCTATGGTTAAGCGCAGGCGATGTCGTTTGCGCCAAAGGACACATGATCGCGGTAAAACTGAGAGAAGAGACACGATCAAATAATTAAGGATACGATGAATATTTATATACTTTTCGCTCACCCGAGTAAGGCTTCTTTTTGCAACTCCGTGCTTGAGGCATTTACCCGGGGTGTCGAAGAAGCCGGTCATATCTATACAATTGGGAACTTATATGAAATGGGCTTTAAAACCGATATGGATGCCGAACAATATGAACGCGAAGTAGGCGCGAATCCGGATGCACCTGTCCCGGATGACGTTCAAATTGAGCAGGGAAAAATCAACCATGCCGACGCACTGGCTTTTATTTATCCGGTTTGGTGGAGCGATTGTCCGGCTAAACTAAAAGGGTGGTTCGACAGAGTACTGACCCACGGGTATGCCTATTTAAATACGGAGGATGATCAAAGATCCACCCGGATTGATATTCAAAAAGCCATCGTGATTTGTCCGGCAGGGCATACGACGGCATATCTTGAAAAAACCGGAATTGCTGAGAGCATGCGCAAGATTATGCTCCACGATCGATTGCTTGGTGTTGGTGTAGCTCACGCGTATATGGAAATACTTGGCGGAATGATGCCTAATGATGATTCATACCGTGAACAGAATTTGAAAATCGCATATGATTGTGGGCGAAATTTTTGAAAAGAGGGAACTGCGACGTTAGCAAATTAGAATAGAATCCGCCAATAGTCATTGCGAAACAAGATTCGACCCACTAAATTCGGATCAATGAGTTAACCCTCGGACCCGGATTTTTACCTTCAATCTATCGTATGCGATGTTTTTGAATTTAATCAATCAAATCAGTCAATTGCTAAACTCCGAAGGGAACTTAATGTGCGATTTAAATATGGTGATGATATCAAAACAATTGAGACAGCGCTTTATAAAGCCCAAGGCATCCAAAAAAAGACAACTTAGGTATCGGATAAAAAAACCTGATTATGTACTATTAGCATTCTAATTTGCCAATAATGCCTGTCATCCCCGCGAATGCCTGTCATCCCCGCGGATGCGGGGATCCGGAAAACCATTTGGTTTCTTAGGCTTTTGTTGTTAGATTTCCACTTTCGTGGGAATGACAGGGGGTGATTAAAGAAATGAGCTTGCGAATTGTACATAATCACATAAAAAAATATAATATTGTTGTCAGAAAATCAGATCTTAAACACTCGTTAAACCTCTTCTAATCTACCCGCTATTATGCTGCGGCGAATCTTTATTCAGAATCTGGCCACGATTGAAAAGCAGTCCGTCGAGTTTGAACCGGGATTTCTGGCTTTGACCGGGGAGACTGGTGCCGGTAAGTCGATTGTGATCAAGGCGGTAACCTTGATTTTAGGTGAAAAATGCCCTAGGGATCTTATCCGCGCCGGCACCTCTTTTCTGGCCGTTGAGGCAGTATTTGATATTCAACAAAACGATGCCCTGCAACGCGAGTTAGATAGCATGGGTATTGGGTTTGAAGATGATTTAACTATCCGCAGAAAAGTAACCGCCGCCGGAAAGAACGCCATATTCATCAATGATTTTTCATCCAGTTTAAGCGGTCTGTCTCGGATTAGTAGCTTTCTTATAGATCTTCACGGGCAGCACTCCCAGCAAACTCTTTTGCGGCCTCAAAACCATATTGATTTTTATGATGATTTTTTGGGGGTTGGAAAAATAGTATCTGATTTTGGTGATATCTATCGTGAATACAAACTGAAAAAGAAAGAGAAAGAATCATTAGAAGATAGCGCGATTGAACGGCAGCGCAAAATAGACTTTATTCGTTTTCAAATTAGCGAAATAGATGGTGCGGGGATCTCTCAGAGCGAGGAAAAGGAACTGCGTTCGGAATTCAATCTGCTTAATCACGCTGAACAGTTGATGTCGACCATAACACCCATTGCCAATTGGTCGGATCAGTCTCAATCGCCTTTGCAAGAGATTTCATCGGCATTGGCAGCCCTGGAAGAGCTTCTGACCATTGATCCTCAACTGGAAAAATTGGTATCGGAATTCAAATCAGGTGTAATCATTTTGGAAGAGGCAATTGGTGAACTCAGTCGATATGGTGATCGTATCGAGATTAATCCCCAACGATTGGATGCGATTAACGAGCGTTTTTCAGAGTTGGATAAATTGAAACGGAAGTATGGTGGTTCAGTTCAGGCTATTTTGATCTTTCGTAGCTCATTACAGAAAGAGTTGGATGAATTAGAGATGGTTGAGGTGGACGGAGCTGCCTTGGATCAGCTTTTGATAACACTTGAAAACCGGTTAAAGGAACAATCCCGTCACCTATCGGAAAAAAGAAAAGAAAAACAGTCCCAGTTTGAGTTATTGATAATGAGACAATTGAAAGAACTGGGGATGGCTAAAGCAAAATTTGCGATACAGATGGAAGCTGTTGGTGGCTCTGATACCGAAGTGTGTTCCTATACACCAAAAGGAGCGGATCGAGTTGAATTTTTAATCTCAACTAATCCGGGATCGCCATTACGCCCCTTGTCGAAAATCGCTTCGGGAGGTGAAATCTCCAGAATTATGCTGGCGCTTAAGACAGTAATTAATTCCGATTTTTCGCCAAATACCATGATTTTTGACGAGATTGATGCCGGAATCAGCGGACGGGTTGCCGAAACGGTTGGGCGGCAACTCAGCCAATTGGGGGAACGCGGTCAGGTGGTTTGTATCACCCACTCGCCACAAATCGCGTCAGCCGCGCGTCTTCACTATAAAGTGGCCAAAATAATGAATCAGAAAAGTAGCTCAACCCAGATTAAGTTACTTGATGAGACTGAACGCATTGCCGAAATAGCCCAGTTTCTTGCCGGAAATGAAATTACTGAAAAAACACTATCAGTCGCGAAAGACATGCTATTGGAAAGGAATTAGAGAAATGGAATTATTCTCATTAAAGTTTTTGGGGTTTTTTATTACTGGTGTGATGATATTGTTTCCGCAACCGCGAAAGCAGAAAGTAAGAATGCGTCGCAAGCATTCAGCAAACAGCCATCAGCTTTTTATCGATAAAATAAAACATGACAAAAATTAACTCAGAGTCTATATCACGTGATGGTTCAAAAGAGCGGATTTTTATCTCCGAATAGGGAGTTTATCGACCGTTTTCAAAGATAATCTCATTGTGATTTCTTGTAGCTTAGCTCATAAAATCGGGAATCGTCTTAAGTTATAATCCTACCTGACCATTCATACATTTGTTCGATGTATAAGGAAACGCGTATTTTCCTCACTTTAATTTTATTGCTGGTGCTCATGGGTTGTTCTCAGTCTTCTCCGGAAACAACACCAGCAGTTGTTCCCATAAGCTCCGCCGACACAACTGCCAAGTTAGCGGAAACATCAAGTACGATAAAAGAACCAGGAGCTGTATTGGCCGATAGTGATAAAGATGATGAGGACTTCGAGGAATTCGATGATTTTGAAGAGGAATTCACTCTGGCACCGGGGGAAGAAGTAATAGACCCGTTTGAAGGCTATAACCGGTTTATGACGGATTTTAACGACTTGGTATACCTCTATATGCTTGACCCTGTTGCCCGGGGATATCGCTTTGTCATTCCGGAAGGCGCGCGACGCAGTGTGAATAAATTTTTTCATAATTTATTATATCCGGTTCGCGTGGTTAACAATATGTTTCAAGCCAAATTCCAACGATCAGGCACAGAAACAATGCGTTTTCTGATTAATACCACCATTGGAATATTGGGCTTTTTTGATCCTGCCAAAGAATGGTTTGGCCTTGAACCTTATGAAGAAGATTTTGGACAAACCCTTGGTTTTTGGGGCGTTGGCTCCGGTCCACATTTTGTGCTTCCTTTTTTGGGACCGTCTAACCTTCGCGACACAATCAGTCTTTATCCGGATTGGGAAACGGATCCGGTTTTAAGCTTAGACCCCGTGCAAGTGCGGTGGGGGGTGCGGATTTATGAAGAGCTGAATGACACCTCCCTCCATATCGGAGAATATGAGAGCTTTAAGAAGGGTGCGGTTGATTGGTATCTGTTCCTTCGAGACGCATACGAGCAAAATCGTACTAAGAAAATTAAGGAGTAATTATGAAATTTCTGGTTTATTCAATGGCGTTGTTATTTGTCTGCTATCAGCCCGCTTTTGGGGACCAAGATACACAAGAAGTCAGAGCCTTGGTTGTCGAAAGGATTGATCAGGTCATTGAACTGATCAAAGACAAAACGATGGATAAAGGAATCCGAAATGATAAGATTATCGGCTTGGTAAAACCGATTTTGGATTTTGACCTTATGGCCAAACTCAGTCTGGGTAAAAAGAATTGGAAAAAATTAACCAAACCACAGCGTCAAGAGTTTTCGGAATTATTTATCGAACAACTTCAGGACTCCTTTTTAGAAAAGTTAGATCTATATACCGATGAAAAGGTAAGCTACGGCGAAGCCAAAAAGCTTAAAAAGAAAATCGAAGTGGTCACTTTTCTGATTTCAAAAGATAGTAAAATTGAGATTGTGTATAAGTTTTACAAATCCAAGAAAAAGGGCTGGCAGGCATATGATGTGATGGTTATTGGTGTCAGCTTTATACAGACCTATAGAACACAATTCGATGCGGTCATTAAAAAAGGTGGTGTCGAAAGCTTACTGAGGAATATGAAACAAAAAGGTCAATTTAAAATCCCGGATAAACAGGAAACCACTTGAGCAGGTGCCGTGATGCTGAGAATATTTTATAGCAAATATATATTGAAGTATCCCAAGACCGTTTTGTTTTTGGTGGTCACATCAATTGTCTTTTTAGGTTACCAGGCACGGAAGCTGGAAATTGATGCTTCTGCCGAGACCTTGGTATTGGAGGATGACAAAGATCTGCGATTTACGCGCTTGGTTAATGAGCGATATGGCAATCCGGATTTTTTGTTTATTACTTTTACGCCAAATGATGATCTATTAGCCAATACCACTTTAGATATATTGAGAAGTCTGAAAAAAGATCTGGAAGATTTAAAGATGGTGGAGTCGGTGCTTACTATATTAAATGCTCCCTTACTCCAAAGTCCGCCAAAACCGATTAAAGAATTACTGAAAGAAGTTCCCACCTTGGAGACCCCCTGGATCGACCGAAAACTGGCAAAGCAGGAATTTTTAAATAGCCCCATTTATCAGAACATGTTGGTGAGCCCTGATTTTAAAACCACCGCCCTGCAGGTTAATTTGCATGAGGACGCTGTTTATAAAAAGCTTCTCATGCGCCGTAATACGCTCCGCGCAAAGGAAAAGGAGGGAACAATTTCAACAAGCGAACAAGCCGAATTAGAACAGGTGCGGATTGATTTTAAAAAACATCGAGACAAAACCCGAATTAAAGATCATGAGAATATTCGGCAAGTGAGAGATCTGCTTGAACGTTATCGCGAGGAAACCGGGACACAGATTTTTCTTGGTGGCGTCACTATGATCGCGGATGATTTGATTACTTTTTTGAAAAATGATTTAAAGTTTTTTGGTTTGGGAGTTTTGGCGTTTTTAATTATCACCTTATGGGTTATTTTTAAACAATTGCGTTGGATTCTGTTTCCCATTTTCTGCTGTGCTTTTTCCGTCATTGCCACGACAGGTGTACTGGGCATGTTTGGCTGGGAAGTGACGGTCATTTCATCCAATTTTATATCCATACAGCTTATCATCACCATGGCCATTACAATTCACTTGATCGTTCGATATCGAGAGTTGTGCGGGAAGTGTCCGGATGCCGATCAACGGCAATTGGTGCTTGATTCGGTTGTATCCATGGCAAAACCGTGTTTGTACGCGACTTTGACAACGACCGCAGGATTTTCATCGCTGATTTTATGCGATATTTTACCCGTAATTAATTTTGGTTGGATGATGAGTGCCGGAATCAGTATTTCACTGGTTTTCACCTTTTTGTTTTTCCCGTCAGTAATGATACTGATGAGGAAATTGCAACCCAACACCTCATTCGAATCCGGTTTTGCTTTGACCAAGGTTTTCGCACGACTCACGGAATCACACGGAACGGCGATTTTAGTTGTTTCCGCGTTCCTTTTGGTATTCAGTATGTTAGGATCGTCACAATTAAAAGTTGAGAATAGTTTTATCGATTATTTCAAAAAATCCACGGAAATTTATCAAGGTATGAAAGTGATTGATCAGCAATTGGGAGGAACAACTCCTCTTGATGTGATTGTTGATTTTCCGGTTGAGGAAGACGCTGAGCCTATAGCCGTTGTCTCAGACGATGAAGACGAGGATTTTGACGCCTTCGGGGAACTTGATGAGGAATTTGAACAATCAAAAAATGAGGCGCAATACTGGTTTACAGCGGACAAGATGGAAGTAGTGGAAAAAGTACACGATTACCTGGACGCGATTCCGGAAACGGGGAAGGTGATTTCCTTGGGCACAATGATCAAAGTGGGGCGCACACTTAATGATGGCAAACCTTTGGATAATTTCATGCTGGCACTGATTTATAGTGAACTACCTGAGCGGTTTCGCAAGATTATTTTGCTGCCTTATGTGAGTGTCGAGAACAATCAAGTGCGACTTTCCGTACGTGTAAAAGACTCCGATCCGAATCTGCGAAGAAATGAGTTATTGCTTCGGATCAAACGTGAGTTAACGGAAAAACTGGGTTTGGACTCGGAAACCATACGGTTGGCAAGTTTAATGGTGATGTACAATAATATGCTACAAAGCTTGTTTAACTCCCAAATCAAAACATTGGGGGCTGTGGTCGCGGCTTTAATGATTATGTTCCTGATTCTGTTTCGATCTTTGAAAATCGCGGTGATTGCCATTTTCCCCAATATATTATCCGTGGGATTTGTATTGGGCTTTATGGGATGGGCAGGTATACCGCTTGATATGATGACAATCACAATTGCCTCCATCAGTGTGGGAATAGCGGTGGATGATACCATTCATTACATCCATCGCTTTATTGATGAGTTTACCAAGGACCGTAATTATATCGCAACCATGCATCGGTGCCATGAAAGTATCGGATATGCCATGTATTATACTTCAGTGACTATAATCATAGGATTCTCGATTTTGGTAATTTCCAACTTTATTCCGAGTATTTATTTTGGCATACTGACAGGCTTGGCGATGGTCATAGCACTGACGGCCGCTTTGAGTTTACTACCGCAATTAATGATCTATTTGAAACCATTAGGCCCGGAAGGCACAATAAATAATATTCCAAAATCGACTGCGAAATCATACAACAAGAATTAGGGGATTGCGTATCGTCGGATATGGTTAATATCCTAAAAAATTGGCGAAATATTTTTTGGACTACGGATTAATATGCGAACGCTTGTGCTTTTTATTATTATATGGTGCTTCGCGGCTCAACTAGCTGGTGCTCAGGAAAATATCGACGAGAAATTACCCGAATCCGCCGAAAGTACGGAGATTGAAATTTCAGGTGAAACGGCAACTCAGGGGGGAGGTGTTTATGCCGAGTTGGATTTCGGGATTCCGCTGTTATTATTTCCTCACAATACCATGTTTGATAAGTATAGGGATGCTGATCATAATATCGGATTTCGAATTGCGACCAGCGTGACATATGATCGTTTCAGATTTGAATTGGGATATCTGACTCGTTCTCTAAACCAAGGGGAAAGGAGTATTTCATCCTATGATGGCGTGACGGTCACCGAATCCACCAGCCAAGCGAAAATGGCACAGACTGAAACTTTATTATATTGGTTACGAAATGATCCTCACCGTGTCTCGTATATTGGCGGAGGACCGATCCGTGTTTCAGTAAGAGAAAGCTATTATTTGGAAACGGATACCGGCACAAGGGTTGTCGATCAGACCATCACCGCAAACGGTTGGAAGCTCGTAGTGGGTGGGAAAGATACGGATAGTCGATTAAAGACGTATTTTAGTTATACCTGGGCAAAAGCTAATCCTGAACTGGGTACAAATTACTATATCGGCGGTTATTCTATTGGTTGGAGCCTTTCATTGGGTGGCCCTTAATCTGATATTGGGCTTGGTTTTTCGACATCTCAATTTTATTCAAGCAAGAACCTCTCGGCAAAGTACTTTAACAGGGAAAGAATGTCAGTTTTACTTGAGTTTTCAATGTCGCCTTTGGACAAGGGAGAGAGTGTCAGTCATTATGTCTCAAGATCTTTGGATATTATTGATCAATCCGGATTAGCATATCGACTGAATCCGATGGGAACCGTATTGGAAGGTGAGTGGGATGAGGTAATGGGTGTGGTAAAAAAATGCTATGACCGGATGAGTGAGGATTGCGATCGCGTCAGTTGTGTTGTCAAAATTGATGCGCGAAAAGGTAAGACAGAGCGACTAACAGCCAAGACCAAACGACTGGAGGCAATGCTTAATAAGAAATTGTCTCAGTAACTGCTTGTTATTCAATATATTTGATTGGATTTTGTGTGATGTGATTGAGGGAAACCTCATAATATAAATGAGAGCCGGCGGCTTGTTCGGTATTGCTCATTTGCGCGATCACATCACCTTTTTCAACCAAATCCCCCGCCTCGGCCTCTATTGTTCCCAGATAACCATATCGCGTGATGTAGCCATTACCGTGATCCAGGGTCAACAAATTGTCAAAGTTCTCATCCTTTCCGGCATATAATACCAATCCACTGGCTGTTGAATGTACCGGGGCGTTATTTGATGTGACGATACTAATGCCGTAATTGGAAATCATCTGGTTGGTTACCGGGTCAGTCCGTACCCCGTACTCGTTCATTAATATTCCTTTAGCGGGCCATCCCATTGGGACGCGATTTAACGGAGACTCAGTTTCTTTAAAAAAGGTGGTGAGCCTGCTAAATTTAATTCCCTCATCATTCAGATTTGGGTCAATTTCGTCAGCGTTCGAAGCGATAACGGATAAAATACCATCAGAGCTGGCGCGTTTTTGTTGAGCGTGCTTCTCTTCCGTTGTTTTTTGAACCCGCTTTGATTTTTTGTTTCTTTCCAGATTGGTTAACTGTCGTAATTTAAAGTTGATTGACTTCAGGTGTTCAAAATGCATTTGGACAGATTCATACTTTTTATTAAACTCTTCAATCTGTTTCTTCTTTTCTTGAAATGAGGATTTGGTTTGATCGATATTGATCAATTGAGAGCGAATGGATAAATAATCATATATCATCCATGACCAGGCGGAAACAAGTCCCACCACCAGCAATACACTCAAAACAAACACAAATAAGGGGATACGAATTTTCCTGACAGCAGAGGTCTTTTGGGGGATGACGACGATGGTGAAAAACTTTTCGAACACAATATAACCTTATCGCGGTAATTGGTAATTCTGGGGGATTATTTACTACATCACTGTTTGAGTGATGACTTTGACTAAAATGATGATCGCGCCTGCCACACCCTCAATGATGGCTACTTTTTTGATATCCAGATTGGGAAACGCTTTATGAAGTATCGATTTCACTTTGCTGATATTAAGCAATGCAAACAGAGAATCAGCGATCATCAAACAGGCGATTAAAGTAATAGCGAGATTCATACCAACACAGCTTTTTGAGCAATTGATGAGAATAATTCAGTCTGGTTTAGAGGCTTTACGGGAAATTAATCCCATGGAGCCGCAAGTTACCAAAGTTATGGTGATCAATCAACCAGACAAGGCGACACTTTCCATATTTCTTCGGCATATTGGCGTATGACACGGTCTGACGAGAATTTTCCCATTCTGGCCACATTCAAAATAGCCATTTTGTGCCATGCGCTCTGGTCCAAATATTTCTCGGAGACTTCCTGTTGTCGCTCAATATATAATGGGAAATCCGCCAGCACAAAGTAATGATCCCCGTGATGAACCAAACTATCAAATATGTGAGTGAATGGAGACGCATTTGACGGGAAGAAAAAACCATTTCTAATTTGATCCAGGATAATCCGCAAATCTTCATTTTGCTCATACAAATAATGAGGATTGTAGCCCTCATTTTTGCGTTTGGCAATTTCTGAAACAGTATGACCAAAAATAAAGATATTTTCCTTTTTAACTTCTTCCATTATTTCAATATTGGCACCATCCGGCGTGCCGATGGTCAGCGCTCCGTTTAACGCGAACTTCATGTTACCCGTTCCGGAGGCTTCCATTCCGGCAGTGGAAATTTGTTCGGATAAATCAGCTGCCGGAATAATCTTCATCGCGATCGGAACACTATAATTCGGAATGAACACCACTTTGAGCAGGTCCCCGATTTTGGGGTCATGATTGACAACGTTCGCGACTGAGTTAATCAGGAATATAATGTCTTTCGCCATGATGTACCCGGGAGCCGCTTTTCCGCCAAATATCACAGTTCTGGCTGAAAAATCAGTGATTCTTCCGGATCGAATCTTGTTGTACATATCAATCACATGCATGATGTTGAGTAATTGTCTCTTATACTCATGAATACGCTTCACCTGGATATCAAAAATAGAGTCCGGATTGACTTTGACAGCGCACTGGTCTTGAATGTATTTGGCCAGATTCTGTTTGTTATGGCGTTTGATTTCAAGCCATCGGGAGACGAACTCCTTGTCATTTTGATAGAATTCAATCGCTTTGATTTGAGGCAAGTCTTTGATCCATCCCTCTCCAATTTTCTCTGTGATTAAATCGGATAATCGGGGATTGGTTTTTCTTAACCAGAGTCTTGGGGTAATTCCGTTGGTTTTGTTGCTAAATTTTTCCGGATAGAGCTGAAAAAAATCTTTGAAAATGCCTTCCTTCAGTAGCTGGCTGTGGATTTCAGCGACCCCGTTGACTGAAAAACTTCCGACGATCGCAAGGTGAGACATTCGAATATTTTGAGGATCACCGTTTTCGATAATAGAAATCCGACTTATAAGTTCAAAATCATCGGGAAAAGATACTGCTACTTCATCTAAGAATTTTTGATTGATCTTATAGATAATTTGCATGTGTCGCGGAAGTACTTTTTCCATAATATAAACCGGCCATTTTTCCAATGCTTCCGGCAGTACGGTGTGATTCGTGTACGCAAATACTCGGGTTGTGATATCCCAGGCCTTATCCCATTCATAGTCATGTTGATCAACTAAGATTCTCATCAACTCAACAATCGCAATAGACGGGTGGGTATCATTGAGTTGAATAACAATTTTATCCGGAAGTTCGTGAATCTCATGGTTATTTTTCCGCATACGGGTCAGTATATCTTGGAGTGACGCGGATACCATGAAATACTGTTGTTTTAATCTCAGCTCCTTCCCCTCATAATTGTTATCGTTGGGATAAAGAACTTTTGAGATAGACTCAGACTGGCTTTTATCAATCACCGCGCCGATATAATCACCGGCATTAAAGGTTTCCAGATTAAATTCAGCCGATGAGGTGGCGGACCATAGTTTCAGTGTGTTGACCGTATTGGTTTTAAATCCCGGTATAGGGATAATAAATCCAATGGCATTAACCGTTTCAGTGTCAACCCAAGCATTATGAGTGTGACCATTGTGGTCAGTATAATTGGTTACTCGTCCCATAAAACGCACTTTATACTCATATTCGGTTCGAGCAATTTCCCAGGGGTTGCCATATCTTAACCAATTATCAGGGTTTTCCCGCTGATGCATATCCTCAACAGTTTGCTTAAACATACCAAATTCATAGCGTATCCCGTATCCATAGGCGGGCAATTCAAGAGTCGCCATGGAGTCTAAAAAACAAGCGGCCAAACGTCCCAAACCTCCGTTTCCCAAACCCGCGTCAGCTTCCACCTCCGATAACTCTTCCAAGGAATATCCTAGGCTTTCGAGAGCCTTGGCTACAATTTTATTCATGTCTAAGTTGATGATGGCGTTGCCAAGTGTTCGGCCAATCAAAAACTCCAATGAGAAATAATATACCCGCTTTGTGTCTTTCGCCTGGTATGTTTTTCTTGTTTTTAGCCATTTCTTTATTAGCTCATCCCTCACGGCAAATGCCAAAGCACGGAATTTATCTAATTTTGATGAAGACTCCGGATCGTATGCAATTGATAGTGCCATTCTTTGCTCAAATGACTGACGGAATGCTTCAATTTTTTGAGTAATATCGCTTTGTTCTGTTATAGGAAAGGGCTTCATTGATTCTCCGATAGCTAAAAACTGAGGGCAAACTAATAAAATAACCTAATTATGTACTATTAACATTCTAATTTGCCAATAATGCCTGTCATCCCCGCGAATG
>CAZJUM010000066.1:0-12917 GCA_964549175.1 uncultured Pseudomonadota bacterium
AGCTCTTCGAGACTATGGAGCCACCAGAGAGAAATTAGCTGAACAGTTACCTTGCCTTAATTTAAATGTACAGCGCGGTTATGAAATGTATTATTCCCCTTTGTTTAAGAAAAAGTGATTTCTTTCAGTTTCATGCGCTTTCTGATTTACGAGATAAATCGCGATGGTTCCCCAAATGGGTTTTGCATGTTTTTCGGCCAGAAAATTACTGAATACCTTATACTCAATGCCTTAGTCATGTTTGACCAAACTGATTTTTTTGGATTTCCCAAGCACCGAGATGCCGTTTTTCAGGCACACCAACCACCCCCCCCGATTACCGGTAACAAGTTCGTAGATTCTATTAATGCTGGCTCGAGTGATTTCTAGCTGATTATTGTAAATCAAATACTGATGAATTAACTCTTTGGCAAATATCGGATTAAGTTCTGAAATCATCCGGAAAGATAGCTCTTTTTGCTGATATTTATGAGTCGGTACGAGGTCGTTAAAGAAATACTTCAGTTGAGTCGCATCATCATTCAACGCTAGCAGCTTTTCTGCCAACCTGCCGCCGGCACAATCTTTCATTAATGGGAGTATTTGATTGCGTATCATATTCCTCGTGTAGTCGTCGGCTTGATTGCTCATATCTTCCGTCCAATCTTGTCCGATCTTCCGTAAATACGCGGTAAGTTCCTCTTTACGGGTATTCAGCAAGGGGCGTATATATGGCAGAGATAGCACTTGCATCGGGTTAAAGGCAAACAGCGAACCGCCACGTAACATCCTCCAAATCTGGGTTTCAATCAAGTCGTCCAGATGATGCCCTAATGCGATTTTACGATAGTCCAGTTGTCGCATAACCTGGTTAAGATGTCGATATCGCCATTCCCTGGCCGAATTTTGCATACCACTGGCTCCTTTGAGGTGGGTGGCTTTAATGACAGAAAGAGGTGTCGTGTATCGATCAGCTAGCGCGCTAATAAACCGCTCTTCCTCATCACTTTCTTTTCTCAAACCATGATGAAAATGAACCAGATGAAGTTGCATATCGATTTTTTCGCGGAAGGCGTGAAGCAAACGAAATAAACTTGTCGAGTCAACTCCACCACTGATGCTAACGAGGATCTTGTCCCCTTTTTCGATGAGCTGATTCTCTTCTGAGAATTTAAAAAGATGATAGCTAAATCGGTCCATTCGCTCACTCTTAGATTTTTCGTTTGATAGTATTTTGAATTAATAGCTTGCGATAAGGAGTTTTCAACACAACGATATCCATATCTTGTTGTTTTTAGTATCGGCGCTCAGGGAGCGAACTTGAGTCAATTTACCTTTTTTAAAAATACAACTCAAGCATTGTACAATTAACTTTCCTGTTATAGGAGTAATTGTTTTACCAAGAGAAACCATCGACCACCTTAGAATACCGCAACTATGAAACTAGGTATTACTGGATTGCCAAAATCGGGCAAAACCACTGTCTTTGAAGTGCTGACCCAAAGTTTTTCGGAAACGCGTCGCAAAATGGAACATAGAATCGGAACCATCAAAGTACCGGATCAACGTGTTGATATTCTAGGTGAAATGTACAAACCTAAAAAAACAGTCCTTGCTCAAGTGGAATATTATCTCCCCGGCAAAATGGCGAAAAAAAAGGATCAAATCTGGAATCAGGTTCGGGATAGTGATGCTTTAATTCATGTTATTCGAAATTTTGAGGCATATGGTCAAGAAAAACAAGCACCTGTTGAAGATTTTTACCAAGCGGATCAAGAATTGATGCTCGCCGATCAAATGGTGGTTGAGAAACGCTTAGAGAATTTGAGGGCAGAAAAAAAACGCGGCCGGAAAGTGGATCAAGAGGAGTTCGGTTTGTTGGAGCAATGTCTTGAGCAACTGGAATCAGAAACCCCCTTGAGAAAAATACCCGAATTAGCCTCAGCTCATGCCCTCAAAGGTTTTACATTCCTTTCGGCAAAACCAGTATTGGTATTGTTTAATAACGGCGATGAAAGTAATGAATTCCCCGATCTAAAAGATTTGGTCGAAAAAGAAGACTGTATGGTAATTCGCGCCAAGTTAGAACATGAAATAGCACAAATGTCAGAGGAAGATGCCAGTGATTTTCTGGAGGAGTATCAAATCAAAGCGCTGGCTGTTGATCGCATTATTGAAAAATCCTACGATCTACTTGGACTCATCTCATTTTTTACGGTCGGGGAAGATGAAGTCAGGGCCTGGACCATTCGAAAAGGTACGCTTGCCATTGATGCGGCTGAGGTCATTCACTCAGATATCAAAAAAGGATTCATTCGCGCTGAGGTCCTTTGTTACAATGATTTAATGGATGCCGGTAATTATCAGGAAGCCAAGAAAAAAGGTAATGTTCGTTTAGAAGGGAAAAACTATTTGGTGAAAAATGGAGACATCATCAATTTCCGATTTAACGTTTAAGCAAGTTGATAACAGCCCACTCCGCTATCCCATCACCAGCGACTGCATCTAAAACCAAAGAGGTCATACTTTTGTTTTCACTCGACTTTTAATGAGTTGATCCTTGCAATTATTGTATACGGCAAATATCGGTGAGGAAATACGCCGCTAAAAAAAGTCCGCGATTTCCGGAGTTCCCAAAGAAAACTTGAGCGAGAAATCATGATCGTTTCAAAAAAAAAATTAGGATCCGGCTGACTTAATATGAAAAACCAATGAGCAAAAAAAAACGCTTCCGAGTAAGCGGAAGCGTTTTAAATCAATTCGTTGACTCAATTGACTCACGCGATTTTTCCGAGAAGCATGAAAGCAATCAACAGAGCGTAAATAACGAGTGACTCAATCAAAGCCAAACCGATGATCATTGGTACGAAGATTTTATCGGAAGAACCAGGGTTTCTTCCAATTCCTTCCAAAGCGGCTTTGACAGCACGACCCTGTCCGCCGGCCCCACCGACAACCGCGATACCGATAGCCAAGCCAGCACCAATGGCAAGGCCAAAATCTTTGTAAGCAGACGCGCCAGCAGCAGCCATATTTTCAGCAAAAACGGCAATCGGAACTAAAAGAGAGAAAAGAACCAATCCGATTTTTGTGATTAAATTTTTCATTTCTAACCTTTTATTTAAGAATTTTTATTATAACAAAAAAGCTCTTAGTGATCGTGCGACATTGCCATTTGTAAATAAACCAGCGAAAGCAGTATAAATACAAAGGTTTGCACAAAAGCTACAAAAACACCCAATCCCATAAAGGGAAGAGGTACTAATAATGGAACCAAACCGAAAAATACGCCACCGACTTTGTGGTCACCGGTAATGTTTCCAAATAAACGTAAAGCCAGTGATAGAGGCCTTACAAGATGACTAATGATCTCAATTGGGAATATTAAGGGAGCTAGCCACCACAGTGGTCCCAAGAATTGCTTGATATAGGAAGCGCCATGAACCATAACACCCATAACGTGTGTCGCGATAAAGATAATCAGTCCCAAAATGATAGTGGTGTTAAATTGATCGGTCGGGGGATTAAAACCAGGGATCGATCCTATCAGGTTATTAAATAAGATAAATAGTGCCACGCTGCCCAATAGAAAGAACAGCGGTTTTGCTTTTTCATGCAAAAAATCTCCAATAAAGGTATAAATACCTCCGATAACAACTTCGAAGAAAGTGAAAAAATCCAATTTCCCCGAAGGCTCAACCATTTTTGACTTTCTGAACTTCTGTCCGCCCACAAACGCGAGCGTTATCAATATCACAGAAGTTGTCAGAACATCAAATCCCACATGAGGGTCCACACCCAAATGACGCATCGCATCATTGGCCGGTGCCGCGAGAGATCCCCATGTAAACGCGTTTCCAGCAGACATGTACATCTTTTGTGAAATGGGTTAACGAAAATTGTTTGATTCAACTTTTTTATTTTTTTTCGGTGTTGATTTTCCTCGCATTAGCGATGAGATTATCGTAGCCCAAAAAATCGAAGAGAGGCCGATCATCAGCCCCCAAGGGTCCATCCGGTACTTAATAGCATAATATATAATTAATGCCGAAATCCCTAATTTTCCCAAATAGAGCATCAATAGCGCGATTGGAATTGTTCTCTCTCGGATTACTCGTCCGAGCAAGCGCTGGGAGACAAAAAAGTTGATTGCCACCACCAGGCAACCTACCAAGGTCGCTTTAGCAAAGTCAATTCCATTCACCAAATATCCGCCAAGAGGTAACAATGCCAATATTCCGACCAAAGTGAGATTTAAAACGCTTACCCGTTTACGTTCGATCGGGTCCTTCAGTGTCATTTTTTTCCTGTTCTTTTTTAACTTTTACGGTGATTCGATACAGCGAGCGAAATCCGGCTATGATACCACAAAGCAGCCAAAAAAATAACATCCAGGGCTCGGTACCGAAATAGTCATCCAACCAATACCCAATCAGTCCCCCTACCGCGACCGCGGCGGCCATTTCAATTCCGATGGCACTATATTGCATATACTTATATTTTTCCGGATCTATTTTCATTTTCCTGCCGAATTAAGTTTAGGACAAATGGTTTATGTGAGGGTAATTACGCCAAAATCGCTTATATCGAAACGTCCTCCTTACCGGACCACTCTCCTGATCAGAAAGATTGATTCAAACTAAACAATGCTCATCATTTTTCTCTATTCCCGCGTATTACCCAATAAGCCAGTGGTTTCTTAATAAATGACATCCTAAGTATTATCCGGGCAAAATGTTCGCGTGAATGATTGAGTAAAAAGGCTCTCGAAGCGTGGTAAATGTTGTTCGATTAGATCTCGATCAGTCCCAAAACCGTCAATGATCATCACACTTTTAACCCATGGCAGAATCGAGGAAAAAACAGAAAGTTCAGTTGCAATTTCGTTATAATATGTTAGAAATTGTTTTCACCAGAATAAGTGTAAGAATACAAGTCGCCGAAGATATTCGAATTGAGACACCAGCATTAATCAATACCGTACAATAATTAAGGAGATTTGCAATGGCAACTATAAAAGAAAAATTATCACAGAAAATAGAGGAATGGCGCCCAAGAACGACCCGCTTAGTACGGGAGTACGGAGATGTTAAAATTGGCGAGGTAACAATAGCGCAAGCCATAGGTGGTATGCGCGGGGTTAAAGCATTAACAACTGATATTTCATATTTAGATCCCGCGGAAGGAATTCGTTTTAGAGGATACACTATCCCCGAAGCCTTGGAAAAACTTCCTAAACCACCGGGTTGCGAAATGCCCCACGTAGAAGGGCTCTTTTTTCTATTGTTAACCGGAGATATTCCCAGCGAATCAGAAATCAAAGAAATCACTGAAGAACTCTCAAAACGCGGCCATGTCCCTCAATATGTGTTCGATATTCTTCGCACCATGCCCGGTGATACACATCCGATGACCATGCTTTCCACGGCAATTGTTGCTATGCAAAGAGAATCCGATTTCGTAAAAAAATATCACGACGGAATCGGTAAATTGGATTTTTGGGATCCCACCTATGAAGACTCCATGGACCTGTTGGCCAAAATACCACAAATTGCCGCGTTTATTTACCGTTTAAAATATAAAAACGGCGATATCATTGATCCTGATCCCGATCTTGACTGGGGTGGTAATTTTGCGTACATGATGGGAATTGGAAAACCATACGATGACGTATCCAGGCTCTACTTTATTCTTCATAGCGACCATGAAAGTGGCAATGTCAGCGCGCATACAGGTCATTTGGTCGGTAGTGCTCTTTCCGATATTTACTATTCAATCTCCGCAATGATCAATGGATTAGCCGGACCTTTGCACGGACTTGCCAACCAGGAAGTTCTGCGATGGATTCAGGGGGTTGTCGCCAAGATGGATAACCGAGTGCCGTCAGAAGATGAAATGAAGAAATTTGTTTGGGATACACTCAATGGCGGACAGGTTATTCCCGGGTTTGGCCATGCGGTTTTGCGGAAAACCGATCCGCGTTATCAAGCCCAACGAGAGTTCTGCCTGAAACATCTACCCGATGATCTGATTTTCAAATATATCGATGTGCTGTATAAAGTGGCACCGGCTATTTTGGAAGAACAGGGAAAAGCCAAAAACCCTTGGCCAAATGTTGATGCTCAATCAGGTGTAATTCAGTGGCATTACGGACTCAAAGAATATGACTATTATACAGTATTATTCAGCATTGGCCGAGCAATAGGAGTATGTGCCAACATTGTTTGGGATCGTGCGCTGGGATATCCTATCGAACGACCTAAATCCTTAACCACCGATATGTTAGAAGAGATCGCCGGAATCAAATAAGTTCTGTCAAATCACAAACTTACTTATTCCTCACCACCAGAAGAGGAATGAGTACTCTCTCCGCATTATTCCCCAAAAGGGGTATTCACTTCACCGCTCTCTCAAATATTGCGATTATTTTTATGAAGCGTGTATCACATTGATTGAATTAGTTATACACCTGTATTCTAGTGATGTTTGACAATTTTTAATCAGAACCAGAACGCGTAATAGAGCTTAACGATCTGGTTATAAATGGTATAAATCATTAGCGTTAAAATTTGGGGTCATGAAATGAATATCCCCTTCCGAAATAGTCGCCAGTTTCTTTTCGAGTTCTATCGTTTACACTGAAAATTCAATCGCACAACAAACACCGCCAAAAAAGAATTAGACCTTTCATCTCAATCAGTTGTGAGCTGAGTGGGTGACTGGCCGTCAAGTTCAGTACTGAGTGGTTGGTCGGCCAGAAGTGAGATCAGAAACGGTTCCAAATCGAAAAACACGGTATAGTTTTTAAAATACTTCCTAATATTGGTGGCATGTACATTGATGTTATTTGGCATTCCCGTTGCGGTCAGTTTTCGGGCAATCAAAATATATTCATCATGCATCATCTGAATAAATTGATCCGAATTTCTTTTTTCCTCAGGTAGCTCCTTAAGATCGAAAAACTCTTTGACACTATGTGGGGTTTTAAGAATCAATTCCGGCTGCTTGGCTTTATTTTCTTCCAATCTCCCCCGAACCGTTGCTTCGAAATACATCGGGCTTAAGTCTTCATGACTGATATTCCAAAACTTTTCATAGGGTTTGTGGGTGAAAAAATCCAATTTCAACTCATAATTGACGGCAATCGCGAATACACATCCGGGATATTGAGCTTGTGATGTTTTATAATCATTGTGAATGATTTTTCCGCAAAACTCATTTTGGTCCGACTCTCGCGGTTCGCCATTTTCATCTTGGGTCTTTCTCGGAGGGCCAGGGAACGGCCGGGTGGGCGGATCATAGCCGCCCGGAAGATAATTGACGGTCTCACGGTCTAAAATCGTTAGTTTTTCTTTGTTTGCTGTATTCGTCAGCTTGACTACCAAGTATTTTTCACACTTGGATTTGATCACTTTGGGAGGGATTTTCCCAGGAATAAATGGAATTGCTATGGTTATTTTAGTTCCTTTGTTAACCTGACTTTTAATGGCGATGGTGCCATCAAATTCTTGAATGGTTTGCTGAACAAAAACAAATCCCAAGGAGTGCAGCTCCCCATCCAGATTATTTTTCTCAGACAGAAGGGACTTGATTTTGTCAGGAGACATACCAGCCCCGTTGTCCTCAACCTCAATATTGACGTACTTTTGGTCCTTATAGATACGAACCTTGAGAACGCCGACCGCTTTATCCTGCATGGCATCCACAGCATTCATGACCATATTGAAGTACATGCGGCGAAATCGCGCTTTGTTTCCTCCAATCACGGCGGAGCATTCTTTATCAAATAAGATGTCAACCTTAGAAGCACTTTTTTCAGTGACATATCCAAATACCACATTGTTGGTAAAATCATAGGTGTCTTCGGCTACATCATACTCTTCATACAATTGTTGATTCTCAGTTTCTTGAAGAAAGTACTCAATCCGATAATAGACACCACAAATCCAACCTACATTATTACGATAGTGACTTCGTGAGCGAACTGATCTCGACTCCACGGGCAAGAAGGAAATCACCTTATCGAACCGCCCCCATAAAGGATTCAGGACCAGCTCACATATTTCCTGAATCTTCTCAATATAGGTCATCCCGGTATTGATTATCGACTGATCCGGAGAAAAACTTCTCACAGCATTGGAATAATCCTGCAGGGCTTTTCGCGTGTCATAAGCCAAGGTCCTAAGCTCCTGCAGGTCTTCGTTATGTAAAGCCTGTGCCTGTTCAATATTATAGATTTCCAGATCGGTATTTAATGTCACATGAAAATGCATGATATCATTGATAAACTTCTCCACCCGTAAGTCATGAATCAAAAACTTAATTTCCGCGACATCCCGTTTCGAGTCTTTACCAAAATCCACAATAATCCTTACCTTAGTTTACCAATCAATGATTAATATAAATCTTCGCCGCGCTTTATTGCCAATGTCAGTGACCTGATATTAGCATCGGATCGATTCCATTAAAAAATGAATACAGCTGTCCTTAATCAACGCTCACAACCATTTCTGCCACCAATTGAGAACCAGTGCCTTCTCCTTTTTTAAAAACTGTGCTTCATCGATCTTGCCTGATTTATATCCCTGACGTAAATAATGCAGCTTTACCATCCATTCCTTTTGTGTTTTACAATGGGACCACCCTTGTCGCTTCTCATTTTTCAACGTTTCATATTCCTGGGGAGTTACCCAAACGGGAAAATCGGGCGACAGCTTAGCGATATTAATAAGTTCTTCCGGGTATTCCATCGATGTGTGCGTCTAAGAATTAGAATATCAACATCGGCTTTTGATTTCTTGATCAATGCCGCGAACCAAGGTACGTTGTTGATGATTTTTTGCCGACTAAAAGTTCAGTGATTTATTTTACAGATCAATTGCAAACTATTTAATACAATATATTAAAAATAGATATCCTTCTTTTGAAAGTCCACGCAACCTCTTAAATTCATAAATCTTTTTAGGTTATTCGGTCCATGGATTTCAGAGATCTAATCATTAACAACTTAGATGACACACTCCCTTTCCGGATGTCATTTACTCAGTGGGGAACTACTTGCGTTCTCACGGCTGGAAACCAGGATTAACTCGATCTGAACAACGAGATATCATATGGGAATACAACCACGACAAAAGTTATGTTGATGTCGTGATATCCGCAGCGATTAAGATAGGAACTAAAATTCGGAGGCGAAAAAACACCCGTTAATCTTGCCGCGAATCTCAGTTCCGGTTGGTTGAAACCAGACAAAAAGCTCCTTTTCAGCTTTACCAAGTATCCTGTTTCAAGCCATAATTTGAGTAAAATCATTCATTGTCGGATCGCTTATTGAACCGTTATACTAAAACAAAAGTAAAAAAATGACCAATTTTTCTTCTTTGAAGATCAGGTGCAAAAACCGTCAATTATTGTCAATTAGCTAATGTCAGAAGAACAAAAGATCGGATCTTCCGAGGAAACAATCGTTAAAGATTCGGAAGATGCCGATTTGCCCAAACAGTATAAAGTGATCATTCACGATGATGATTATACCCCAATGGATTTTGTAGTAGAGGTCTTAATGGACGTTTTTAAAAAAGATGAGGCAAGCGCTACCCAAATTATGCTAAATATACATCACCAGGGAATAGGAATCTGTGGGGTGTATTCTTACGAGGTTGCTGAAACCAAAGTGGTTCGCGTTCATGAACTCGCGGCGCAATATGAGTATCCGTTAAGAGCCAGTATGGAGGTGGAATAATAAGAACATGCTAAGTAAAGAATTGGAAATGTCGCTGATCGCCGCAGTGCGTGATGCCCAAAAACGGCGTCATGAGTACGTGACTTTGGAGCATGTCTTCTTTGCGATTCTGCATGACCCGGAGACAGCGTCAATTATTGAAGAGTGTGGTGGGGATATTGGCGAATTAAAAAACCAAGTGGATCGGTATCTGGAGACAAAAATAACGCCTTTACCGGATGAGGTGGACCAAGAACCTTTGCAGACCTTGGCTTTTCAGCGACTTATGCAACGGGTCATCCAACACATTCAGAATTCAGGGAAAAAACAAGCCGACGGGGGAGATGTTCTGGCTGCTTTTTATAAGGAAGCTGATTCATTTGCTGCTTATTTTTTGCGCAAACAGGGAATTAACCGTTTGGATATTTTGAAGTCCATATCTCACATGAAACGCTTAAAAACACTCTCATGTTTAAAAGAGCCTGAAAATAAAGAGGAACCGATAAAATCAAAAGAAAAATCAGTGTTGCAATCGTTTACCATTTGTATGACAGACCTGGCCAAGGACGATAAAATAGATCCGGTGATCGGACGTCAATCCGAACTGGATCGAACGATGCAGGTGCTTTGTCGTCGCAAGAAAAACAATCCTATCTTCGTTGGTGATCCCGGAGTTGGAAAAACGGCAATTACCGAAGGCTTAGCACTACGAATTAATGAAGGCGCGGTTCCGGAAATTTTGCAAGATGCTGAAATTTTCTGTCTGGATATGGGGGCATTGCTTGCCGGGACAAAGTTCCGGGGTGATTTTGAACAGCGACTGAAAGGGGTTATTACAGAGGTTTCGGAAAAACCAAAGGCTATCCTGTTTATTGATGAAATTCATACGGTTGTTGGAGCCGGATCGACCACCGGAAATTCCATGGATGCGTCAAACATTTTAAAACCAGCCCTAATCGCCAGCAGTATTCGTTGCATTGGTGCCACGACATATCAAGAATATCGAAACTTATTTGATAAAGACCGTGCACTTTCTCGACGTTTTCAAAAAATAGATATTTTGGAACCGAGCGTCAGTGATACCGTAAAAATTCTAAATGGACTGAAGTCAAAATATGAAGTTCATTTTGAGACAAAGTATTCAGGATCTGCCATTCGCAAAGCGGCGGAATTATCGGCAAAATATATTAATGAACGATATCTTCCCGATAAAGCCATCGATGTTATTGATGAAGCGGGTGCTGCGAACTCAATGCTGCCTAAGAAAAAACAGCATAAGACAATTAGTGTGCCGGATATTGAACGGATTATCTCTCAGATTGCCCGCGTTCCCATCAAAGTAGCCAGCAGGTCGAATCTGGAATCACTACAGACGCTGGATATCGACTTGTGTAAACAAGTTTTCGGTCAAGATGAGGCCATCAGGCACATTATCACTTGTATTAAGCGTAATAAAGCGGGATTGGGGCACCCGGAAAAACCAATCGGTTCTTTTCTTTTTGCGGGTCCCACTGGTGTGGGAAAAACAGAAGTGAGCCGTCAAATTTCCAGTTTATTGGGGATTCATTTCGAACGTTACGATATGAGTGAATATATGGAAAAACACTCCGTCGCGCGGTTGATAGGGGCTCCTCCTGGTTATGTCGGGTTTGAGCAGGGCGGGCTATTAACCGAAGCGATGAGAAAACATCCTCATGCGGTATTGCTGCTAGATGAAATAGAGAAGGCGCATCCGGATGTTTTCAATATATTGCTTCAAATTATGGATTATGCCACCTTAACGGATAATAACGGACAAGAAGCCGATTTCAGAAATGTTATTCTGATTATGACATCCAATGTCGGTTCCATGAAACGCGGAATTAAATCAATTGGATTTAATAGTAACAATCAAGACAAAGAAAATGAAGCCATCGATCGCTTGTTTCCTCCAGAATTCAGAAATCGATTGGATGCCATCGTCACGTTTAATGAACTCACCCATGAAGTTATGCTTTTGGTGGTTGATAAGTTTCTGGATGAGTTGGCTGAAAGATTACAAGCTAAAAAAGTGGGATTGGTAGTTGATGCGCCCGCGCGAAAAGTCTTGGCTCAAAAAGCTTATAGTCCTGAATGCGGCGCACGACCTCTGGATCGAGTCATTCAACAGGAAATTAACGATATTCTGTCCGATGAAATTCTATTCGGTGCTTTGGCAAAAGGTGGCAAAGTCAAAATCGGTGTGAAAGATGAGCAATTTACCTTCAGCTATTCAAGTTAGTCATTCCTGAATCGTTGACTCTCTATACAAATCTAAATTTCAACCCAATAAACAAACAGAAAGCAGTCTATAACAATAAATCGGTGAGATTCAGAACTCAATAAGTATTAAGAAGCTTTAGATGTCTGAGGGATGCTTGTCGCGGCAGGTTTACTTTCCTTCTGAGTGCTTTTCGTTTCAACCACTTTGCTAGATTTCTTATCCTCCGTTGTACTGGTTTTTATGTCTTTTTCATCGCTTTTTCCGCCGTATCCATCCTTGTACCAGCCCCCGCCTTTCAAGTGAAACGCGGACATTGAGGTCTTTTTTTTCAGTGAGTTGCTTTGGCAGGAAGGACAGGTTTCCATCGGATCATCAGATACTTTTTGAATGACCTCAAGTACTTCCATACACGCTTCGCATTGATATTCATAAATTGGCATAACCTTACCTTGTCTACTCTTTAGAGAATTTTTGGGGTCAAATGTGTTTTTAGTGAGAAACGATCAGAATGATAAAAAAATTATTTTATAAGGTCAATAGCCTGATTGTTCAACCGCAGTGTTCTTCTAAGATCAGTCACTGAGAAGGATAAGAAACAAAAACATTCTTGTGAGTTATTAACCTTACAACGACACTTAAAAGACCATATGACTGATATTGTCGGATTACTGGGAGTTTTACTCTATTTTGAACTGAAATTATTTCAGTTACTTACATGACAAGTATCGTTGTAGTGCTTAATTGATTGAATAACCTACATTATTTTACCTGATTACCTACTATTAATATCCTAAATTTGCCAATAATGCCGTTCATCCCCGCGGATGCGGGAATCCGTTTAGATGTGTTGTTTTGAAGACTAAACATAGACTGTCATCCCCGCGGATGCGGAAATCCGAAAAACCATTTGGTTTCTTAAGCTTTTATTGTTAGATTCCCACTTTCGTGGGAATGACAGGGGGTGATCAAAGAAAA
>CAZJUM010000067.1:0-12652 GCA_964549175.1 uncultured Pseudomonadota bacterium
GAAAGGGATATTGCTGCTTAACTTTTTTGAACACAACATTTGACTATATCTCAACAAAAATCCCTATAAAGGCTTTTTATCGTCCGTTATGATACCCAATCTCTGTAGACTGTCTAATGTAGGCGGATTAACAAAAACCCGTCAAAAACCTTGTCAAGTAAAAAATGAACTTTTTTACACTTTTTTAATAAACTCTGAATAGATACCGAAACTATTAATTCGATTCAATAGAAAGCTTATAAAAGTAATTCTATAATGTATACTTTTTCAACATGACTAAGAGGAGAAAGCAAATGGCCCAAAAAACTAGCGAAATAAACCCCGACTCAGTGAATCGGGATTTGAATTTTTGAGCGTAGTTAAAATAATTCGGCGAATCACATCCGCCGAGGTTTCTACAATGATCCAGTCTTCAACGCCCCTTACATATCCGGTGGCAATATGATGAAGAACAACGAGGGCAGTTAATGCCTGAGTATAATTCACTATTACCGGAAAGTGGGTTGATGATATTATTATTGTTAGTGACTTCGGGTCTAATACCGTCTGTCATCAAAAAAACGATGGGTTTGTTGAGCAATGTGGATCTTGTTATAAAATCAATTGACGATCAGGGCGGAGGTTTGCCTCAGCTTGAATTTTTTCCAAAAAGCGGAATAATCCAAGCCAGGTGCGGTCCAGAAATATAAAGTTTTCGTTAACTGAAGCGAAAAAATTGCGAAAGTGGCGAATTATTTTATACCCCTCTTTGATGTACCCTGAATTCTCAGCAAAACTAAATTTCTTTTCCGTTAACGGTTTGGAAAACCAATCCAACCAGATTTTGAGCACATCATCATCTTTGGCTGTGGCGCGGGCGGATTTCTTTTTTAACTTAAATCCCAGTAATTCATACATATCTCTGATTTTCGATATATCTTTGTGTTGTAATACCTCCAGGAACAGTTTGAATTTATTGGCGTAGTCCTTGTCCAAACGCTTGATGCACCCAAAATCCAGTATACCAATGGTCCCATCATCGCGAAACAGGAAATTACCGGGATTTGGATCTGTATGTAAGGCACATAAATCATATAATCCAAATTGCACAATATCAGCGAGAAGTTGACCATAATGATTTCGAAGTGCTTGAGATGGGTTGGCGGACAACCAATCTTCCAAATGTTTCCCATCCAGTCTTGTAGTTGTCAGGATGGTTTTAGAGGACAACGAGTCAATAACATCAGGAATTTCAATATGGACTGACGATAAATGCTTCTTGAACCAGCGTGTGTTTTGTGCTTCCAGTTTGTAATCCAGCTCTTCCATTAAGCGCGCCTCGATTTCGTCACCAATATTTTGATCGGCATGCTGGTACGGCATAATCGTGATGAGTTTACGAAGCAGTTTGATATCGGATTGAATGGTGTCGGCGATACCAGGATATTGTACTTTGGTCGCTGTTTGCGCGCCATCAGTTGTTTCTCCGGCGTGTACCTGTCCCAGACTCGCGGCGGCAAATGGTGTGGATTGAAATGACTTAAACAGTTTTTCCGGAACTCCCCCCAGTCCTGTGGTTATTTCTTTTCGGATCAGGGCTCGATTCAGCGAAGGGACCTGATAACAGCTTTTGGAAAATTCTTTTTGAAATGCCTCGGGTAGTACATCGATTTCCATGCTTAGCATTTGGGCAAACTTCAAAGCGGTTCCCCTTAAATATGAAAGTGCCTTAAATATGATTTTAGCGATTTTCTCATCCGTATGATCCTTGAGTTCCTGTTTTCCATTGCCATATCCAAAGGTTTTTTTGGCCAGGTACTCAATCTCCTTGATCCCAACTTTGGCTGCCGTAAGCCCCACCACACCAGTTCGGGCCAGTTCACCTTTGGGAATCTTATCGCTTGACATCATGAAACCTCCCTAATGGGCTATTTAAGCCTTCAAACGATTTGATGATATTGCTGAAATTGCTGGACCATCCAACGAGATGATGGCGGATAAAAAACATGCCAAGATCCATTACTTTTGGGATGATGCCGCTTTGCATGATTGTCACCACCAGATTAGAACTCCTATCGATTACTTGAGAAGTACGGGTATGATTTTCAGAGCTATCTTTCATCCAGTAAAGAACAATGCCTTGGATATAATCCGCAAATAGAGAAGGTAAAAAATCGCGTAAAGGAAGTTCCGGGATCTCTCCCTGGTCAATAGCTGTTTCAATGAACCCATCAAGCGTCTCAGAGAGCAATCGTTTGGTGGGCTGAATTTCATTAATACTGCTAAATGGTGTATTGAACATCACATCCATGCCCGTAGCGACAAATTTCCGGTTTTCATCGAAACGATCAAGTATGGCTTCCACCAGGTATTGCGCTTTTTCCTGAAGCGAGTATTCCGCAAAATCTTCAATGGTTTCCAATGAACTCACGACTTCACCGGCTATCAATTCATAATAGGCAAAAAAGAAACGGTCTTTTGACGGAAAATACTTGTAAATGGTCGAATCCCCCACTCCTGCCGCTTTGGCAATTTTCAACATCGTCGCTTTTTTATATCCTTCTTTTTCAATGATTTTTACAGCAGCCATAATCAATTTTCGGCGTACTTTTACTTTTTCTTCTTTTGAAATTTTCATGGCTAACTCCGGTTCTTTGATAATTATATATTATATCAGAGGAGTTGAGAAAAAATGTCCGTTCCGATTTTAATAAACCCCCTGATCCCTGGCATACCGCTCAAAAAGGCAAGTCCATAAGGTTTCTATTTTCTCCATTTGAGATTTTTGGAAATAATTGAGATGCTTTGATAGTTCTGTAACAATGTTCAGAGTACTTGTTCAAAATATGCTGTCGGTTTGACTTATGAGATTGGTTTTGTGTCTCATAATAGATTTTTTGAGAATATATATCTATAAAATATCAATGTTTGTCAATTAAAAAATAGTAATTATTGAATAATTTGTCAAGTTGACTGATTTTGATATTTAAAAAGGGGGAAGCGATCAACAGCGAAAAGTTATGGTATTGGTTCCTTTGAGGGGCTTTGGGATGAGATTTCTACTGATTGGTGTAGGATTCTGTTTTTTGTCCCAAAACATCCAATTGGATTCCTGCTGTTTTAAACATTTTCCGACTTTCCTGTGCAGCATGATATTTTCTTAGAGCCACAACCCGTTCTATGCCAACGCTGATGATCATCATCGCGCAAACACGACACGGCTCCATTTTACAATATAAAGTGGCACCCTTTAATGAAACCCCATGTTTGGCAGCCTGGCAAATCGCGTTTTGTTCGGCATGAATGGTGCGAACACAATGTTGACTAACACCACCATGCTCATTGATCACCTCACGCATTTGATGTCCTATTTCGTCACAATGCGGCAATCCTGGGGGACTTCCCACATAACCGGTACTAATAATCTGCTTATCGCAAACGATGACACAACCGCTACGGCCACGGTCGCAAGTCGCTCTCTTGGCGACGGTATGCATTACATCGATAAAATAATCATCCCATGAGACTCGTTCCATATCAACTTCCTGTTTGGTTGTTGATCAAATTGCTGTTAATTAAATGAACCTGATTATGTACTATTAACATTCTAATTTGCCAATAATGCTTGTCATCCCCGCGGATGCGGGCATCCGGAAAACCATTTGGTTTCTTAAGCTTTTATTGTTAGATTCCCACTTTCGCGGGAATGACAGGGATGATCAAAGAAATGAGCTTGCGAATTGTACATATAAATGAATTTGCATGCACAATATTCAAGATGAGCTAAAAAGTAAACTGCTATTCCACCTCAAAAAAGGAAAACCGAGTTCTTGCTTCAAAGGCGGCAACAGGATATGATTTCCCCAATAAGTCACTGAATGCTCACTTTTTATTTTCTCTTTTTTCCGGTAGAGATGATTTATTGGAATTGAGTGTTATTGCCTTGATAATTCCTGACAAGGGTCGTTTATATCATAGAAAAGATGGTTTTTAATTTTATCGCGATCATTTTTGTTCTGTTGGTTACATTCTATACCACTGTCAATACGCTGGTCGATATGTTGTTTAGAAAATTGAACAGGAATCGGCTGGATAGTCGATTTCGTTGGTGGTCGTCAGCCATTCTGAATTTTGCCAAGTTATCCTACAAAATTCACAATCGAGAAAAAATTTCCTTCGAGGAACAAAAAAAATATATAGTCATGTGTAATCACGCGAGCCTGTTCGATATTCCGCTATCGGTGATGGCGCTGAACACCAGCGTGAGGATGTTGGCCAAAAAAGAATTGATTCAAGTGCCTATTTGGGGAAAGGCAATGCAGATCAGTGATTTTGTTTCCATCGACCGAAAAAGCTCCAAACGTGCTCTTAAGGATTTGAAATACGCGGAAAGGGTTTTGGAAAAAGGAATTGTGCTTTGGATTTCACCAGAAGGGACGCGCTCAAAAAATGGACAACTTCAGCCATTCAAACGAGGCGGATTTAAATTGGCGATGGACATCGGAGCCACAATCATCCCCATGGGAATTCGTGGCAGTCACGATGTGATGCCAGCGGGAACTCTTCGGATCAATCGGGGCAGTCATGTGGATATTTACTTCGGAACTCCGATTGATGCCTCTTCTTATGATATAAAGAACAGAAAAGCGCTGATTGACGCGGTCGAAAGCCAAATAAGGGATTTGTGTGGGCAGTAAAAAAGAACAGACCAATCAGCGGGGATACCCTCACAAATCAATTAAGTTTATTCGATGATCAATGTTGTTCGCCTCAGTATGAGCAGGCTTCTGGATAAAAGGTCGGTATGGAATTGTTGATTTGTGTTATTCGAGTATTAAGGTGAAACTCGAAAATGGCTTTGACCGGATAACAATTTGCTGTTATTTCTCTCGGTTAATTTACCAAAGCACATCCCGGAAATACCAATACCCAAATTCAGGTTCCTCTGTAATGTGACGGGCGTGAATATTGGGCAAGCATTGCGGGACAAGCTATCGATATAATGGCGGCGTGTTTTCGCGACTTCAATAGCAGATCATTCCCAAACGTCCGCGGGATATTTTTTTTGCCCAAAAGGAGGTAGACTTCATGAACGAAAGAGTAATTGAGAGAGCGTACACATTTGATGATTTGTTGTTATTGCCGGCGGAATCCAACGTTCTACCGGACGAAGTAAATACGAGTACGCGACTTACTAAAAAGATCGTCTTACACATTCCGTTGATGAGTGCTGCCATGGACACGGTGACGGAGTCACAACTGGCTATTTGTATCGCCCGGGAAGGGGGGATCGGAATCATTCACAAAAATCTTACTTTCGCGGAGCAGGCGGCTCAGGTTAGCAAGGTGAAACGATCGGAAAGTGGGATCATTACTGATCCGATAACTGTGAATGCTAATGATACCGTACAAAAAGTATTGGAGCTGACGGAGGAGTGTAATATATCAGGACTTCCGGTAACCGAAGGCAAAAAGCTGGTGGGGATTGTAACCAAACGGGATTTACGATTTGAAACCAATTTTGATTTGCCGGTAAGGGAAGTTATGACCGGTGGGTCTGAAAATCTGGTGACGGTCACAGACAGCATCACATCGGAAAAAGCTAAGCAATTGTTGCACAAACATCGAATTGAAAAGCTGTTGCGGGTGAATAAAGATTTTGAGTTGACCGGATTGATTACTAAAAAAGATATCGAGAAAACAAAAAAATATCCAAATGCGAGTAAAGATGAGTCAGGAAGGTTATTAGTCGGTGGCGCGATTGGTGTGGGTATTGATACCAATGAGCGGTCCGAGGCCCTGGTCGCCGCTGGTGTTGATGTTTTGGTTTTGGATACGGCCCACGGACACTCAAGAAATGTTCTTAAAAAGTTAAGATCCGTTAAGGAGCAGTTTCCTCATATTGATGTCATCGCCGGGAATATCGCTACGGCCGCTGCCGCTGAATCCCTGATTGATGCCGGTGCTGATGCCATCAAGGTCGGTATTGGACCTGGATCGATTTGCACAACGCGGATTGTGTCCGGAATCGGTGTGCCACAAATGTCGGCGATTTTCAATTGTTGTGAAGTCGCTAAAAAAACAGAGACTCCGGTGATTGCCGATGGTGGGATTAAATACTCCGGTGATGTGGTTAAAGCCATCGCGGGTGGTGCTTCGGTGGTGATGGTAGGAAGTGTGTTTGCCGGAACGGATGAAAGCCCGGGAAAGGTTATTCATTACCAGGGAAGACATTATAAACAATATCGCGGAATGGGGTCTATCGGAGCGATGAAAGAAGGTAGTAAAGATCGATATTTTCAGGAAGCCCAAGATAATCAAAAACTGGTTCCGGAAGGCATCGAAGGTCGAGTTCCGTACAAAGGTCCGCTATCGACCATGATTTATCAGCTGGTTGGGGGACTGAAATCAGGAATGGGATACACAGGATGTGGCAGTATTGCCGAGTTAAGAACCAAAACGCGATTTGTGGCTATTTCACCTGCCGGATTAAACGAAAGCCATGTTCATGATGTGTATATCACAGAAGAGGCACCAAATTACAGGGCATTTTAAGCGATTCAATTCTTAACGCGGGCGCACCCGCTTTACTAACCATCCGTCACAGAATTAAGTTATGGCCAGCAGATTGCAGTGTGCTTGGATTTTACTATTGATTTTTTTTAGCTGCGGTTTTCAAACAGGCGGAATCGCGTCGGATCAAGCCGATATCAAAAAGCAGATACTCAAGCTGGTTGATGTCGGGGCCGTGATGATGAACAATGAGAAGTCCCAACCTGTTTTTGCCCACCAGATTAAGGTATTATTGGTGCCCGCTTCCATCATAAAAATTCTAACTTCCCTGGTCGCCATTGAGCTCTTGGGAAAAGAATTCCGCTTTACCACCGAATTCTATGTTGATCAGCATAACAATTTGTTGATTAGAGGGTTGGGTGATCCGTTTCTTGTTTCGGAAGAAATATCGGATATAGCAAAATCGCTTAAAGAATTGGGTCTCCGCCGCATAAATCGCTTGATTTTGGATCATTCGGCTTTTGCTCCCAATATTGAAATACCGGGAACATCCGGCACACTAAAACCCTATGACGCGCTGAACGGGGCTCTTGTTGTCAATTTCAACACTTTGAATTTAGGTCGTGATAGGTCCGGTGTGGTCTTCTCCGCGGAAACCGAAACACCGTTAACGCCACTTGCCATGCGGAAAGGGGAAATGATGCCACGGGGAAAAACGGAACGGATCAACTTGAGCGATAAACCCAGAGAAAGTTCGCGATATGTCGGAGAACTATTTCAGCGGTTTTTTGCGGACCAGCAAATTTTCCTTGTTAATAAGGAGTTTGGAGTCGGAACCTTGTCATCCTCATGGACGCTGTTTTATACACATCAAAATAGCAAACCCCTTGAATTGATGTTGTCCGGATTACTGAAATATTCCAGTAACTTTATCGCCAATCAGATATTTTTGACCATTGGCGCTCGCGAATATGGCTATCCTGCCGAGTTAAGACATGCTCGAAGTGTGTTTCGAAAAGCCATAGAGAGACAATTCCGGCCTCTTGAGCAAGAATTGTTTTTTGATGAAGCATCCGGGTTATCGAGAGCTAATATGATAACGGCGAAAATGATGATGAAAGTGTTGGAAGTATTTCGTCCTTATTCGCACTTGCTTCCGGAACAAAAAGGTGTTTTGGTAAAATCAGGAACACTGACCGGAATTTATAATTATGCCGGTTATATCCAAACGGACAAGGGACTTCGCCCTTTTGTCATCATGTTAAACCAGACAGCTAATTATCGGGATAAAATTCTCAACTTGCTTTTAGACAGCTCTGACCAATAGTTTGGAACATTAGTATCATATAAATCGAATTCAACATTCAGAATCTAAGGTTTCGAATGAAACAGGCGAATGGTTCAAAACGAAAAAACGATTTTTGTTCTTTGTACTCTGTATGACCATTGTTTCCGCCGATGGTTTGAGATTGTAGTGAATTGTCTGATTTTGAATAAAACGGCTTATTGGCTTAATCATGACCTTAATATCATATTGTAACTCTATGACCACTAAAGCCCGAGTTGCTCTGCCCTTATGGTTGATTATCAGCGGCCTTTTTGCGGAGAGTGTATTAGCTGATTCGGGGAAAATATTGTACACGGATAAAGCGTGTCATATTTGTCATAGCGTCAGCGGAAAAGCTAAGATTAAAGGCATGCCCCGCTTGTACGGACAAAAAAAACAATATTTAGTGAATCAAATCAACGATATTCTTAGCGGAAAACGGGATAACCACTACTCGCAGCTCATGCGGATGAATTATTCTCTTAAAAAGCCAGCCAAAGGTTCCTTGGAGAGATACTTGACAAAAAAGGAAATCGCTCAATTGGCCGACTACCTGAATCAGCTAAAGTAAGCTGTTTCATCCGGAGTGGTATGGATTTCTTTGACTTTTGCCGAATTATTCCATCCATCGAATGATAAGGTGCTTTTCATCGATATTTGGGTTAACACATCGGAAATATAAACGCATCAGGCGGATCATAGCTAGTACTTCGTTAATGATAATTCAATTGACAGTCTGCCTTTCATAAAGTAAAAAAGCTTTAATGATCAGAATACTACCCGTTAAATGAATGTGGCCCTCGCGATTTAACCTTTTTTATGGGCTGACCAAAGAGTTTTAACCTGAAAACAGAAATCAGTATAAGAAAAACCACTAAAAATTCAATTAAATATCTATCACCAATGTATGTTTTTGGCCTTTTTATTATTTGGATGCGGAGATACTTCATTATACAAGGAAAGACAAAGATCGCGAGAAAAACCGTCTAAGCCGCCAAAATCTATACAAAACCCTATCGCCTAACAGCCACCACAATTGGAAACCGTGAAAAAGGTCATTGAAGTGTTCGGTTGCGAGCTGGTGACTGTTTAGCCTTATTCGCGATAGCGGTTATCGATTGACTTCAAAAAAGCCTGAGCAAACCCTGGGGGTGATCAAGCGCGGCAAAACGGTCTTTTTCAACTTTGGCACTAAAATCAACTTTGATTATGCATTTTGTTATTCGTAACAGTCAATCATTAAACCATAATATGAAAGCACCAGTTAATTCTGTCGACGATGTAACCAGAATCTTGAATCAGCAAAACTACATTGCTTCCAAAGAAATCGCTACCATTGTCTTCCTGGCGATCCGAATGAAACGGCCGATCCTGGTGGAAGGGCCTGCCGGAGTCGGAAAAACCGAACTTGCCAAATCAACGTCTCAAGCATTGGGGATGGAATTGATTCAACTGCAGTGTTACGAAGGGATTGATGAAACAAAGGCGATTTATGAATGGGAATACGCCAAACAATTGCTTTATACCCAGATCCTGAAAGAAAAAGTTAACGATCTGCTGACCACCACTGATAGCATCCCTGAATCCATTAAAAAATTGGGTGAACTGGAAAGCGCTTTTTTTTCTGAGCATTTTTTACTGCCCAGGCCATTGTTGAAATCGATCTCGTCACCAAAGCAATCGGTTTTATTAATTGATGAAGTGGATAAACCCGATCCGGAATTTGAAGCGTACTTATTAGAAGTCCTCAATTCATATGAAATTACGATTCCCGAAATCGGAACTCAAAAAGCCAGGGAGATCCCCATTGTTTTTTTGACCTCCAATAGTAATCGTGATTTGAGTGACGCGTTGAAACGTCGATGTCTCCATCTATTTATCAATTATCCCGATCAGCGATTGGAACGTGAAATTGTGCGAACCAAACTACCCGATATAGACGAGCGATTGATTCATCAACTGGTTAACGCGGTTCACGAGATCCGTAAACTCGATATTAAAAAGAAGCCGTCGATATCGGAGACCATTGATTGGGCGGAATCATTGATTGCCCTGAATATTCATCACATTGGCCCTGATGAATTACAACGTACGCTGGGGATTATCAGTAAATACAAAACGGATATGGATCAAATTGCTCAAAACGCTTCAAAAGTTTTGGGAGAAGTCTCATGATCGCCATGATGTTGCGGTTTTCCGGTTTTTTGCGATTTAAAGGTTTAACGGTTACCACCTCTTCGGTTCTAAACGCGATCGATGCTCTGGCTTTTATTAATCCCGTCGATCATCAACAATTCTACTTCGCTTTGCAAGGATGTTTTGTCACCAAACCCGGAGACCGTAACCGATTCAAAGAACTCTTCGATCGTTTTTTTAAAGATCGAACACCATTGGGATTCGAGCAAATTGATTCCTCCGTTAAACTGCGGGTTGATGATTTTGTCATGAAGTTAAGACAAGAAGGTGGCACGCCGAACCATATTTTGGCCGATTATTTGGAAGGCGATATCACCAGCTTAACGGACCTGCTGAAAGATGAGGGGAATACTCTTTTAAAAAATGGTGATCACTCACTTTCGCTGAAAAAAATCAAAGAGGAAAACCAAAAGAAGATCATTCAAAAAGTATCGGTATTGAACGATAAAATCGCCGATTTTACCTCTGCCTCCTATCATCTTTCAAAAGAAAAAAGAGAAGCGCTCGGAGACTATTTAAAAAAGCAGCTGCAGGCCGCGGCTGATTTGATGGAACAAAAGCTTTATAAGAAATCAATCTATGGCCATTTAATGCCCTGGGAAAAGCAACGGACGGTATCGACCATTAGTTTTGACAAACTGACGATTAAGGAACACGAAATAATAAAAGAAGCCGTGGAAAAGCTGGCTCAAAAATTAAAAGACGCTTTGACCAGACAGAAAAAAAGAGCTCGAAAGGGTAGTATCGATATCAAGAACACCATTCGGTCATCTATAAAATTTGGCGGAATTCCTTTCAGCGTCAAACGGCGGGTTCCCAATCGCAAGAAAGGGAAAATCGTAGCGATTTGTGATATTTCAATGTCGGTGGCTTACGCGGCTCATTTGATGTTATTGTTGTTGTATCGATTGCAGGATCGCTTCACCAGAATCCGCTCTTTTATTTTTGTGAGGAATACCTATGAGATATCACACTTTTTTAACGAACATTCTTTGGAAGCGGCATTGGAAAAAGCAGTGAAACAACATCATATCGGTTTAGGGCAGCTCACTAATTATGGTATCGCCTTTAAATCTTTTTTAGACAGCTACTCGGTTTCGTTAACCAGTGATACCACACTGATTATTCTCGGCGACGGACAGAACAATCAAAATGATCCTAAAGTAGAATATTTAAAGCAAATGTCGGAAAAAGTGGCACGTATCATCTGGTTGAACCCTGAAGAGGAAAAGTACTGGTACACCCGAACCAACGTCACCCTAAAATATAAACCTTATTGCGATGATCTGGTTGAATGCGCCACCCTGGAACAGCTATCCGACTTCGTCCACAATTTAGTTGTTTAATCACCAATGCGTGCACATAAGAAAGCTTTCGGATCTCCTTCAGATCCTGGTTTTGACCATGTAGAGTCTCTTCCTTTTCTGCCATTTTGTAAAAAAAATTGCTTATTCAAGTTTTTAACAGGTCGAGAAATTGAAGAAAAAAGTTGCCATTGCAATGAGCGGAGGAGTCGATAGTTCAGTAACAGCAGCACTCTTAAAAAAGAAAGGATACGATGTGATCGGAATAATGCTTGATCTTTGGTCGGATACTCAATCCTCTCAAAATGCATGCTGTACTCAACAATCGCATATTGACGCACGAAAGATAGCAGAGCAGATCAATATCCCGTTTTATCTGATAGAGTGTAAGGAATTATTCAAAGCAGTCGTCATCAAAGACTTTATTGATACGTATTCAAAGTTTATGACCCCTAATCCTTGTATTATTTGTAACCAGATCATTAAATTTGGAAAACTCTTGGATGAGGCAAAAATTAAAGGAGCTGATTATCTTGCGACAGGCCATTATGTTAATCTTTTGAAAGAGAATTCAATTTTTCACATCTTAAAAGGTATTGATCCCCTGAAAGATCAGAGTTATTTTTTGTATCGTTTGAATCAGAACCAATTGTCAAAGCTGATGTTCCCATTGGGACGACATAAAAAAAGTGAAATTCGAGAAATAGCCAGTCAACTTAACATTCACGTTGCCAATAAGCCAGAAAGTCAAGATATCTGCTTTATTGGGAACAACGGCTATCGAGAGTTTCTGAACGCCACCAGTACCCGTCAAAATGTCGCGGGTCCGATTATGACATCTGACGGTAAAATATTGGGTGAGCATCGCGGATTAAGGAACTATACAGTCGGACAACGACGAGGACTCGCGGTATCGTATCAAGAACCGCTTTATGTGCTCGCACTGGATCCGGAAAGAACCGCTCTTATTGTGGGAACGAATAAGGAGAGAGAGAAACGATCACTTATGGCTTCATTGCTTAACTTTACCAACGGACTGTTTCCTGATTCACCGTTCAAAACTGAGGTAAAGGTTCGTTATTCGGCCAAAGCTACTCCCGCAAAAGCCTATCCCATTGATGAAGATAAAGTCAGGCTTGAATTCGATTACCCGATTTTGGATATCACACCCGGACAATCCGCTGTTTTTTATCAAGAGAATCGTCTAATAGGTGGCGGGATTATCCTATTTAGCTAAGTGATTAAATCGCGAATAGCCATTTAATATCCAAACAATGCTGTAACTGTTCAGCTAATTTTTCTCTGGTGGCTCCATAGTCTCGAAGAGCTATGG
>CAZJUM010000068.1:0-12590 GCA_964549175.1 uncultured Pseudomonadota bacterium
CATTATCTTAGCCACAAAAAGACCATATAACAAAAGTTTAAACACGGACGTTTATCTCCGCTGCGCTCCGATAAACGCCGGTTAAACTAGCGTTGAGGCTGTAGTATAAGTCTTTTTCAGATTTTAGCATCAAATTTTTCACGTTGAGAGCCTGTCAAAAGAAATTGGCAGTGGAACGGAGACTCAGAATTCATGTAGCAACGCGGTTTTTAGACAGATTTTTGGGGCCTTGAATTCTGAAGGACTTATTCTACAGCCTCATTAACACCAAATCAAAAAGGGAAATATATGTTCAGAAAAATCGTAGCAACAGCATTATTTGTATCTTTCTTGGCAATGGCAACATCAGGCCTAATGATGTTTGTGATTGAAAAGCCATCATTTACAATACAAATGCATCCAGTTCACAAACTGTTTGGACTACTCATGGTGCTATCTATAACTGGCCATCTAACATTAAATTATCGTGCTCTGTTGAATCACTTAAAAACAAAGTCTGTTTCCGTATTCGGTGCTGCATTGGTAATTATTTTGGTTCTACTTTTTGGAATTTCATTAAACAATGAGGTCCCCAGGGAGTTGGCAGAACCAATGGACGCTCTTGCTGCTCAAGTTGAATCGAGAGAGTAAACTTTTTAGACTATTTGAACATTTCATGCGCCAGGAAATTTTGCTGTCACGCTGTGATATAAAAATCAGGAGGAATATTTCATGAGTATTAGTTACTACTCAAGTTTCCCACCCTAATTGAGGGCTGGATCCAGCAACAGCCTGATCGAAAACGTTAAAAAAGGACTGAAAATCGTCCTCAATTTCAAAAAGCTCAAGGTAACAGGAAAGATACAAATTGATATAAACAATCAGGTCAACCAATACTTCAAAAGCTTGTTTTCAATTGCATTAGGTATATATCCGGAAGTAGTCTAAAAACTGGACTCCTCAAAAAAAAAAGGTCAATCATAGCTGTCAAATGAACTAAATTGGTTTGCATTAATACCTGTATCTTACTCCAATAGCCTGATACAACTATTTAATCAAATATGAGACTTGAGTCACAAAATATAGAACCAGAGCGGTGACCAACAAAACGGATATATTCGTGACAATTTATCCGCGCTATTTATGATCCGTTCAAAATAAGGAAACAAATGATTACGGTATTGGATTACGGAGCGGGAAATGTGAGAAGTGTCATAAACGCCATTAAAACGCTAGGATATGAGGTCAAAGTAGCCTCACATGCTTATGATATCGAGTCCGCGGAGAAGCTTGTTTTCCCTGGTGTAGGAAGTTTTGGCAGTATGATGCGCATCTTAAACGAAAAACAGTTGGTGGCACCGCTGAGAGATTATGTTCTTGCTGACCGCGAGTTTTTAGGCATCTGCCTGGGAATGCAGGCATTGTTTGAGCGCAGTGAGGAAACTCCGGATATCGAAGGTTTGGGAATCTTTCCCGGACAATCCAAACGGTTTCAAATTCAATCGGCGGTCCCGCAAATCGGTTGGAACGGTGTTCATATTAAACAAAACTCACCGTTGTTCAATGGGTTGACGGGCGAAGAAAACTTCTATTTTGTACACACATATTACGTGGTGCCTGATGACGACTCTGTGGTTTTAACCACCACCGATTACGAAATCGAGTTCGTCAGTGCGGTGCAAAGAGGCAAGGTGACGGGAACGCAATTTCATCCCGAGAAAAGCGGTAAAGTCGGATTGCAGATGTTAAACAACTATCTGTCATCCGCCGAGGCACCCTCGCGAATTATCACTCGATCCAGCAAAACCCAACTGACGAAAAGGATCATTGCTTGTCTGGACGTTCGCTCTAATGATCAGGGTGATCTGGTGGTTACGAAAGGTGATCAATATGATGTACGCAACGAAGGTAATGTCAGGAACCTGGGCAAACCGGTAGAGTTAGCCCTGCGCTATTATAAAGAAGGTGCCGACGAGATTACTTTTTTGAATATTACCGGATTTAGAGATTTTCCTTTGGAGGATATGCCAATGATCGAGGTTCTGAAGCAAACTTCCCAAAAGGTATTTGTGCCATTGACCATCGGCGGGGGCATTCGCGATTTCACCGATAGTGAGGGAAAACACTATACCGCTCTTGACGTTGCCGCCGAATATTTCCGCTCCGGAGCCGACAAAATCTCAATTGGTAGCGACGCCGTTTATATTGCCGAAGAAAATTTAAAAACCGGACAAAAGACCGGGCAAAGCTCCATTGAACAAATTTCAGAAGTATATGGCGCGCAAGCGGTCGTCGTTTCCATCGATCCGAAAAAAGTTTATGTTCAATCTCCGGATGGCGTGTCTCATAATGTAATTCCCACTATACCCCACGGACCCAATGGTGAGAATTACTGCTGGTACCAGTGCACTGTCAAAGGGGGGAGAGAAAGTAGGGATTTGGATGCGGTTGCCCTTGCTAAAACTTGTGAAGCCTTAGGCGCCGGTGAAATTTTATTGAATTGCATTGACAAAGACGGCACCAACTCCGGATTTGAAATCGGATTGATTAATGCCGTCCGAAACGCGGTAACGATTCCCGTAATCGCGTCTGGTGGCGCGGGGCGTGTCGAGCACTTTTCCGAGGTATTTGCCAAAACCAAAGCCGAATCCGCTCTGGCGGCTGGAATTTTCCACCGTAAAGAGCTAACGATAGGGGCGGTAAAAGATCACCTGAAGCGCAAAGTACCGGTCCGAAGTTAAATCTCAAGGTTAAATTATCCTATAAAAGAGGGCAGACAACAATCGTTCAATAATAATCGCAGCATTGTTGAGATAGCGGGTGGTGAGGCGGTCTGGTAAAATAGACAAAAAGTTAAGCTAATTTAGGGATATTCTCCCTCTCAAAAAGGTTAGAACTTTTGTATCCGATAGTTGAATTATGTCGGCGCGATTTGTCCCCAACCCTTGCCCTTTTTTCAGAAAGACTCTGATCATGATCTGAATCACCAGCTTATTGAATATGCGGTGATCAATAGCTATATCAGGATTTTTTAATGGTCGCCGAATTTGCGAAAAAATAATATCCGCATCAATAGCTTTCGGCCGATTGTTCAATTTCTTTTTTGAGAACAACTACCAAATAAGGAACAATCAGCAAACTCGCGCTACCAAGAATACCGATCATTGCCATTCCCTCAAGGCGTCCGTTTTCGATTTTTAAAAAGGGAAGGCTCCATATACCGCCTAATCCCATGGTGATGTTGCTCACGATCATGCTCAACGCCATTAAACGACCTCGAAGGTGTATGGGAATTAATTCGGTGAGTACGACTTGTAAGGCTGGCATACGCATTGATCCCCCAAACATGAGACCCGCAAAGAAAAACCCGGTGAAGCTGGGTGGCAGAATATCCTGGGTGGTAAACGCGAGAAACACGCACATAATCATAGAGCCGAGAATAATCAGTCTTTCCTTATTGCCATTTCGCATAAAATAGCCGGCGAGCGTGTTTCCGATAATTCCGCCAATACCTCCCTGCATATAGCAAAATCCGATCTGTGTGGAATCAAATCCGTAATTTGTGCTCAACCATACGCTAATGTGAGGGACAAAACCAAATAGTCCGATGATCATGAAAAACTGAAGTGTAAATATTTTTCTGACTTTGCCCAATTTTAAAAGTGCCAATAATTCCGTGTATTGCGATAGAATATTTCCCTTCTCGGCGCCGGTTGATACCGGTCGGAGTTGCGTAATTAACACGAAACACGAAATTCCGAATGCTGAGATCACATAAAAAGGCATTTGCCATCCAAAGGTATCCCCTATCCACGCGCCCATGGGGACGGCAAATACAGAAGCAATCGAAAACGTGAGCATGATAATAGTAACGATTTGAGCCCGCTCTTTACCCTGATAGCTGTCTCCCACGAATGCCAAAATAGTTGCCATAATGGGGCCGCCAAAGAGACCGGTGATTACTCTGAAGGCAATTAAAGCAACCACACTAGTTGATGTGGCGAAACCGAGTGTCGCCAGGCTGAATCCCAAACCCAATATCAGAAGCATTTTTTTACGTCCCAAGCGATCCGAAAACGGGGCGGTCACAAAAGCGGAAAAAGCGGCGGCTAAGGGATAAATCGCCACCAATAATCCGCTTCTTACAGCGGGAAGCCCGGTTGCCAGTGAAATAGCGTTACTTAAAGGCACCACAATCAAATGCTCTGTAATGACAAAAAAGGAAAGTAAGAATAAGGGGATAACAAATAGCCAATAGTGCAATTTTGATTGGTCTTGATCGGAATTTCGGGTGACAATGGTCATATTGGGTTTATTTTTTGATAATTTTTAATCGAGATAAAGCTGTCTGTATTGATGAATACCGATTAAGACCTCAAAAGCGGACAGATCCGGTAGGAGGGTACAAGTGTTTGGTTAGAGTATCTGTTCAGGATTTATTAAAAAAAGTGCAAAAAAGTTCACTTTTTACTTGACAAGGTTTTTGACGGATTTTTGTTAATTTGCCTATTTAGACAGTCAACAGAGATTTGGTACTATAACGGACGATAAAAAGCCTTTATAGGGCTTTTTGTTTTTCGCGAACTGACCGTAGCTGAAAAATAAAAATGGATTCTAAGCACATACAAAACAAAAAAATCCGCTTTTAAAGCCCCCGGTGGCTCCATAATGGCGTAGCCTTGCGGAGCCTTAATGTAAAATCATACAGACTCCATAGCTCTTCGAGACGATGGAGCCACCAGAGAAAAATTAGCTGAACAGCTACATTTTTATTTCCATTTTAGCAAAAAAAATCATTCCCTTCAGGGATGATCAGGGGCCAAAGAATTTGCCGTTTAGTCCACTCAATGTTAAAGTTCTGGTCAAGCTGTTCCCGCGGCATTAACTCAGGAGATAACAATGAGGCGACTTGACAAACTATCAAAATCGATTTGGTATTGCAAATATCACATAATTTGGGCACATTCCTGAATCGCTGTTCTGTTTCCGATCTGATCCGAAGTATTCCTCCGTACAGAATTTTCGATAACTCTATACAAAAATCAGGAAATTCCCTACAAGTCCAATATCTCAAACGTTAAACTTTAATTTCCACTCTGTGTATACAGGCTTGAGCTATGACCCGATCACACCGGCACCTGTGATAACGAATGATTCGGAGACTTTTTCAAGGCATAGTGCCTCGGTGGAGGAGGTGACTGAAAATGAATTTCTGTTTTTTGTACTGGTGTAAATAACCGCGCGATGCTTTGACGAATTGGAAATTGCTGGCTAATTTGAAGCTATAGCTGATCGCCAAGCTCACTATAATGTCTGTGAGTAAAACTCTTATTACCTTTTGATATTTTGGGATAAAACGGATTCATCAGTCGCATGCGACTAATTGAGAGGTGACAAGCGCTCAATAATTTTCCATACAAAGGCATCATGAGATATCCCGATTTTATTGAACAGGACTACAAATTTCCAGGTTTTTATCATATCACCCATCGCTTTCCACGTCCTCAAATAAATAGTATTCCGAAAAGAATCAAAGAAATAATGGCCGAACAGATAGCCGATGCGCGCATAAAAAGCGGTGAAAAAATGGGTGTGGGTGTGGGGAGTCGTGATATTCGGAATATCGCTGAAATCACGCGGTTGGTTTGTCAGGAAATCAAAGCCGTTGGCGCGAAACCCTTTCTAATTCCGGTGATGGGTAGTCATGGCGCCGCGACGCGATCGGGTCAGGAAAAAGTATTGGCCTCCCTTGGTATTACGCCGGATAGTTGCGGATGTTCGATGCTTAGCGGTATGGACGCCACCCGAATTGGTATGGTATTCGGTGAAGTGCCTGTGTATTACGCGAAAGATGCCTTATCCATGGATCATTGTATTTGTATCAACCGCATCAAGCCTCATACGAAATTTAAAGGCACCATAGAAAGCGGTATCACCAAAATGTTGTGTATCGGTATGGGAAAACACCTTGGCGCCCTCGCATACCACAACTATGCGCTCCGACACGGTTTTTTCAATTTATTAAAAAAACTGGCAGAAAAAGTGATGGAGACCAGTAATTTTCGATTCGGGATTGGTATCGTTGAAAACGCGTATGATGAAACAGCGCAAATTGAGGGTTTACCCCGTGATAGCTTGTTTGATAAGGAAGAGAGACTTTTGGCCGTCGCAAAAAGTAATATGCCCAAACTTCCGTTGTCATCCGCGGATGTGTTGGTGTTAAAACAAATTGGCAAGGATATCAGCGGGGCCGGGATGGACCCCAATATCACCGGTCGGGCCAGTGATTTGACGGAAGATGATTTCTCAGAGAATTTTTATGCAAAACGCCTGGCGGTCTTAAACTTATCTGAAAAATCCAATGGCAATGGCCTGGGGATCGGAAATGCCGATTTTATCACAGAAAAGGTATTTCGCGAGTTCAACTATGAGGCAACACTGATAAACGCGCTGACCAGCAGCTCAATAAAAAAAGCATCCGTTCCCATTCGCATGCCCGATGACCGTAAAGCGATCCAAGCCTGTTTCACCACCATCGGACCGATTCCCGCCAATCAGGTGGAAGCTATTGTCATAAAAGATACCCTGAATATTTCCCAATGCCTGATTAGTGAAGCCTTAGTGGATAAAGTAAAAGAGCAGAAAGGAATCGAAATCAGAGACTATCTGGAGTTGGAATTTGATACCGCCGGCAATCTTGTATCTCTTTAATTATGGCTTGATATGGATGTTTGATGAAGAAGTTCCGGCAAGAAAGTTCAATGGACAGGACCTCGGGAGTTAATAATGTCGCTTATGGGTAAAATATTTGGATAAGCTCTACCTGTTTTCCCTTTATAGATCTAATTGATTGAGTGCGAGTTGTTTAACAAATTAATTTGTATGATTATGTAAAATTCGCAAGCTCATTTCTTTGATCACCCCCTGTCATTCCCGCAAAAGTGGGAATCTAACAATAAAAGCCTAAGAAACCAAATGGTTCCCCGGATCCCCGCATTCGCGGGGATGACAGGCATTATTGCCAAATTAGAATGTTAATAGTACATAATCAGGTTAATTTGTGTTAGCTCAAATTGAAAGTCTTCCTAATATAAAGGAATCAGCTAAAATGTAATCCATTGGTTTGGAGCAAATGGCGTCTTGGCTGAGCCAACCCATTTTTCCGTCGGGCCACCACGGTGGCTTCATAATGGCGTAGCCTTGCGGAGTCTTAATGTAAAATCATACAGACTCCATAGCTCTTCGAGACTATGGAGCCACCAGAGAAAAATTAGCTGAACAGTTACGAAATCAGTTAAAATGTAATCCATTGGTTTGGAGCAAATGGCGTCTTGGCTGAGCTAACCCATTTTTCCGTCGGGCCATCTCCGGTGACCGCGTTAACTCTTTCTTTTGAATCAAAGAGAATTGTCCGTTGTTTTTCGAATCCCCAACCACATTGCTGCCCACAAAAAAGGTACCATTTAATAGTAAGTACCACGATCACTTGTGAGTTTGATCCACTTGCGCGTTTCACTTTGCCGGAATACTCAAAAAAAACACGTTGTTGGTTTCCTCCCTTCCAAGGTTGAATATCTCTTTTAGTTTTGATTTCACTTTTTATTCGTGCGTATTGCTTGATGTAGTAATTCAATGTGTCAGTGGTAATTGAAAATGGGATTTTAAAACCTTTAAATTCTTCATTCCACCACACCCGTTCAAAATACCAATTTTTAAGTTTGGGTTCTCGCGAACTTGAATGAGAAAGCTTTAGTTTTTCACGACTGGGGTATATGGATTCAGTCAAGTGCAGGAAAGCCATATTTTTTTCATCATTCGAGCGATCAATTAGCAAATGATAGCCGGTTTTATCCTCATGCGCGCTAATATAGCGGATCTTGGGATTAATTTTAGGATGATACCATCCTTTGGGAGTTTGCAGTCCTTTTTCTTTTTTAACCGCTTGATAAGGTATTATCGAACAAGAAAGAATGAAGAGAGAATTGACCGCAAGTAATAAAGATACAAGTTTCATGGTTAAAAATTGAGAATATCTGTGATCTCACCAGAGCTTGAGGTTAACCCGGATAAGTACCTTAAGTTTTGTTGGACGGTTGGAAGAGCCAAACGCGATATCGATCAACCAAAAATAGATTATTGCTCCTCTTTTTCTGAATTAAATCTTGCCAGAATTCAAGTATTTAATAGTGTACTGGCAAAATATCGCATAATCGACATTGACTCAAAGCTATGAAATTTCAATTTCGCTTATTTGAATCATCGGGTACTATGTAAAATATGATAATCGAGTAATATCTCTTTATCTTTAGACTGCCGGTTTGAGTATATTCTTGACAATCATTCATGAATAGGCTATTCGCCGCGGGGTTTCATAGATTATATATAGCTGATAAACCGATGTATAAGCTTAAGCCAACACATAATTTCTTTCTTGAGATCAAAAGGGGTTGATTTATAACCTTTTCATGTTTTATCAGTAAGGTACGAAGACTTCGGAGTTAATCGAAAAACTCAATCAACTGGAAATCTTGGTTAAGTATAGAATTCAGAGGAGTCCTCAGAAACGGACGGAGTATTAATATTTAATCTCTGAAATACTGAAATTTCATAATTGAAAAGGAGACTTCATGGCTCTAAGCATGATTGTGACAGTGAAGCAAGTCCCGAATACACATAATGTAACCGCTGATGCTATGAAACCGGATGGTACGGTGAATCGCGGTGCGCTTCCCGCGATTACGAATCCGGAAGACCTGAACGCGCTGGAGGAAGCACTTCGACTGAAAGAACGATATGGCGGACATGTTACTGTGATCACAATGGGGCCGCCCAATGCGTTTAAAGCATTGAGAGAATGCCTGTTTCGCGGCGCGGACGACGCGATTATTATATCGGATCAAAAATTCGCGGGAGCGGATACTTTGGCTACTTCTTATGCGTTAAAATGCGCTATTGAGAAGATTGGCATATATGATTTAATTCTTTGTGGTCGGCAAGCCATTGATGGTGACACCGCACAAGTAGGACCTCAAATCGCGGAAAAACTAAAAATCAATCAGGTCACCGATTTGTTAGAGGTGAAGAGCGTTGATGGCCAAATAATTAAGGTTAAGAGAGCTATAGAAGATGGTGTTGAGGTAGTTCAATGTCATCTTCCTGTGTTGCTTACTGTTAGCTCTGAAGCCAATGAGCCTCGCTCTCCGAGCGCAAAACGATCAGTGGCATATAAAAATATCGCAAAACGAATAAGTTCCGAATCATACAAAGACATATTAAATAAGACACCCGCCATGGATATGATCCGCTATATACGAGAATGGAACGCGGAAATGATTGGGGCGGATCCGGCATCCTGTGGCTTATCAGGATCTCCTACAAAAGTGAAAAAAATACAAAATGTTGTTCTGGTTGTGAATGACGTCAAACAAATTCCGGCCACTGACGAAAGTATAGTTGTCCTGATGCGGGAGCTGGTTTCAGAGCACATCATCGGATAGGATATAATAATGAGTAATCATAGCGTCATGGTATTCATTGAACAAAGTGAATCAAAAATTGCTGACGTCAGTATTGAACTGATCTGTGAAGGGAAAAAATTAGCGGATCAGCTTGGTGTTCGTGTCTCTGCTGTTGCGCTTGGCCATGGAATGAAAGAAGAGCTGGCGGTATTGGCCCACTACGGATGTGAGACGGTATACTATATCGATGATAAAAGATTGGCTCATTTTACATCGGTTCCTTATGCCAAAAGTGTTGCTAATATAATTAATAAGGTTCGACCTCAGATTGTCTTATTTGGTGCTTCCGTAATCGGCAGAGATATGGCGCCACGCGTGGCATCAGAACTAAAATGCGGATTAACAGCTGATTGTACCGGTTTAAAAATTGGTGAACATAAAACTAAAGATAAGTTCTATAAGAATACTTTACTTCAGATCCGACCCGCTTTTGGTGGGAATATAGTGGCGACAATCGTTTCTCCGGAAAGTGTGCCGAGCATGGCAACCGTTCGAGAAGGTGTCATGAAAATAACACCTCCGGATACCTCCGGAACGATTGAGATTATTGAAGAAAAATGTGAGTTGGGTGATTCGGATTTTTTAACGGATTTGGTGGAAGTTATTAGAGAAGAAAAGGCGGTTAATTTAAAAGCCGCCCATGTGATCGTATCAGCCGGTATGGGGGCCGCGAACCCAAAATCGCTAAAACTGGTTAAAGAACTTGCTGAAGTACTAGGCGGTGAGTTGGGAGGTTCTCGCCCGATAGTTGATTCAGGACTGCTGGTAAAAGATCATCAAGTGGGACAAACAGGAACCACGGTTCGTCCGACACTTTATATTGCTTGCGGTATTTCGGGCCAAATTCAACATCGAGCCGGTATGGCGGAATCCAAACGGATTATTGCCATTAACTCTGATCCTGAGGCACCGATTTTTAAAATCGCGAATTATGGGATCATCGGTGAGGTGAATGATGTGATTCCGAAAATGATAAAAGCATATAAATCAATTAAGGCATAGGGGATACCGTGACGAATTTTTATAGAGATAACTCAGATATCCAGTTTCATATTAAAAATATGGACTTCTCAAAAATTGTCCCTCTGATCGAGGATGATTTTACCGATATTGAACAATATCCATATGCTCCCAATAGTGTAGAGGACGCTCGTGAAAACTATGATAAAGTACTGGAAATCGTAGGTGAAATCGCCGGCGATTTTGTGGCACCAAGATCCGGAGAAGTTGATGAGGTCGGAGCCATTTATCAAGATGGTAAAGTGATATACGCTCCGGGAACTTTAGAAGCTTTGGATCGCATTAATAAGGCCGATTTGGCAGGATTTGTTCTTCAAAGAAAATATGGCGGACTTAACATGCCGCTGACCATCTTTTCCGCGGCAATTGAGGTGATATCGAGAGCTGACGCGTCATTAATGTTAATTTTTGGACTACAGGGGCTTGCCAGAACATTAGAAAAATTTGGAAACGATGAGCAAAAAAATCGCATACTTCCCAGGTTCGCGTCGGGTGATGTCGTTGGCTCCATGGCATTAACAGAACCGGATTCCGGATCTGATCTACAATCTGTTATGTTAAAAGCGACAGAAGATGAAAATGGAAAATGGCGATTGAACGGTGTCAAACGATTTATTACGACTGGTTGTGCTGAGGTATCTTTGGTTTTGGCTCGATCAGAAGAAGGCAGCACCAGCGGAAAAGGATTGTCGATGTTTCTTTATGAACGAGATAAAGACATGAAAATTCGCCGGATTGAGCATAAGCTGGGGATTAAAGGGTCACCAACCTGTGAATTGCAATTCAATAACGCGGAGGCGGAACTGGTCGCTAAACGGAAGTTTGGCTTGGTGAAGTATACAATGTTCCTCATGAACTCCGCAAGGCTGGCAGTTGCCGCGCAATCAGTCGGTATCGCGGAAGCCGCTTATAGAGAAGCCAATTCTTATGCCAAAGATAGATTTCAATTCAAAAAATCGATACGGGAAATCCCCGCTGTATATGAGCTATTGACTGATATGAAAGTGAGAATTGAAGGATCTCGAACACTCCTCTATGAAACATCAAGGTTGGTTGATGTCAAAGAAGGAATTGAAAAAAAACTGGAATGGCATCCGGAACTCAAAAAAGAAATGAAAGAAGAGCTGACAAAGTACACCAAGTTAGCCGCCTTATTTACCCCAATGATCAAAGCTTATGCGTCGGAAATGGCGAATCGTGTTTGTTATGATGCCATTCAAGTGCATGCCGGGGTTGGATTTACCAAAGAATTCAAGGTCGAGCGTCATTATCGAGACGCGCGAATTACCAGTATTTATGAGGGAACCACCCAGCTTCAATACCTTGCGGCTATGGGGGGGATTATTGGTGGCGGCATATTTGATCGAATCAGCGATTACGAAGCGAATCATGACTTCTCTTCGCTTGCCGATCTTCATGCTAACTTGCGGAAAATGAGCGGACAACTGAAAGAAACAGTGGCCTATGTTAAGGAAAAAGATGATTCTAGCTATCAAGAACACCATACGGAACGCTTGGTCAATATGACCATCGACATTGTCATCAGCTATTTGTTGACCATGGATGCCATCAAATCCGATCGCAAAAAGAAAGTGGCCAAACTATTTATCCTCAAAGCTCAACATCAGGTTAAAGCTGCGATGGAGCGTATTACTTCGGGCGATGACAGCTTAATCAAATTTCATTCGGATGTACTGGATACTGAAGAGCTTGTTTGATGTTTTGATAAAGAATCACTCATTGATTCTTTATCTTCCGTTTTGATTTTAAGGTAGAGATTCACTCACTTGAAATGCTTCCCATGAACTCCTTTTTTTGCTATTTGATCAAAATTGCAGCAAACCGGAGAGTCACATCAAATTTAATTAACCTTCCCCTATGAATCCCAAAGAACTTCCCCGAAATAAGAACATTCTATTTTCAGAGCCGTTTGGAGATCGAATTGGCGGGGGGCAGATTGTCTTACTTGAGATTTCACTTTACTTTAGAAAAAAAGGGCGTTGGAATATATTCATCAATGGTAACTGTTCAGCTAATTTCTCTCTGGTGGCTCCATAGTCTCGAAGAGCTATG
>CAZJUM010000069.1:0-7137 GCA_964549175.1 uncultured Pseudomonadota bacterium
GCGGGTTCAACTCCCGCCGCCTCCACCAATTTGAAAAAGACAACCCGTCTCTCCAGAGTGATTCTCTGGGGTGGCGGGTTTTCTTTTTCCCCTTGTATTCAAAGGGTTTCGGCCGTTTTGACATCTTTCCGGAACCTCTCTCCAGCCACCTGATTCTCTCCATACCAATACAACCTCGGCCATAATGCGGAACGGATTGCCTCTGGTAAATAGGGCTAAAAATGCAGAAATGATATTTTTGCAAAATGGGTCTTGACAAACAGCTCGTACATTCGTACATTCGTATATTTTACAAATAACATTACAGCATATTGTAAGGTGATTGAATGAAGATTAAAATAAAAAAACTGGCAACCGTGCGGATGGGATATTCGTTCAGGTCCCGTCTCGAAGCCTCTGAAGGTGGCGGAGTGGCAGTTATTCAGATGAAGGATCTTCTGGATGACAACACGGTCGGCTGTGATGGTTTGGTCAGAATCAATATGGAGGTCATGAAAAAGCATCACCTCGCGCAAAGAGGCGATCTGGTATTCAGGTCAAGAGGGTCTCTGACCACGGCAGCGGTTCTTATTGAAGATCCGGGCAGGGCAGTTGTCGCCGCTCCTTTATTAAGGATACGGGTGACGAAGCCGGACAAGGTTTTACCCGAGTATTTGAACTGGTACATCAGCCAGCGGGATGCGCAGATTTTTCTGACCAGCCGGGCCAAAGGGACGGTTCAGAAGATGATCAGTAAGCAGGCCATTGAGGATCTGGAGGTGGCGCTGCCAAGTCTGGAAAAACAGAAAAACATCGTAGAGCTGGCCACGCTGTCTGCTCGTGAACAAACCCTGCTTCATACGCTGGCCGATAAGCGGAAACAATATATTGCAATACGACTCATGCAACACGCAAAAGGAGAATAAAACATGAGCAGTAAGATTGATCAGAAAGATATCAACAACGCGGCATGGGCGGCGTGTGACACCTTCCGGGGCGTTGTTGATCCGGCGCAGTACAAAGACTACATTCTCGTGATGCTGTTTTTGAAATATATCTCCGATGTATGGCAGGACCACTACGAAGAGTATCAGAAGCAGTATGGCGATGACGATGTTCGTATCCGCCGTAAGCTTGTGCGCGAACGTTTTGTTCTCCCGGCAGTGAAACTCACCGAGAAGAATAACAAAACGGGTAAAGAAAAGGTTCTGGATGAATTCTCCGCCACCTATTACAGCCTGTATGAGCGCCGGTCCGCCGCCAATATCGGTGAGCTGATCAATATCGTGCTCGACCAGATTGAAGAAAGCAACAAGAGCAAACTCGAAGGGGTCTTCCGCAATATCGACTTCAACAGCGAGGCCAACCTCGGGCGGACGAAGGATCGGAATAAACGCCTTAAAACGTTGTTGGAAGACTTCAACAAGCCACAGCTCAGCATGAAGCCCAGCCTCGTGTCCGAGGATGTGATCGGTAATACCTACATCTACCTGATTGAGCGCTTTGCCTCCGATTCCGGAAAAAAGGCCGGAGAGTTCTTTACCCCGCTGAAGGTAACCGAACTGGTGGCCAATCTGGCAGGTCCGAAACCGGGCGACCGTATCTGTGACCCGGCCTGCGGATCGGGCGGACTTTTGATTCAGGCAGCCCAAGAGGTGGCCCGCAGCGCGGGTAGCGCTCAGGAAGGACGCAACTTTGCTCTCTTCGGACAGGAGTCCAACGGCAGCACATGGGCGCTCTGCCGGATGAACATGTTCCTGCACAGCTTTGACAGTGCCCGGGTAGAATGGTGCGACACTCTGAACAGTCCGCTGCTGGTGGAAAACGACAGGCTGATGAAATTCAATTGCGTGGTGGCCAATCCGCCATTCTCACTGGATAAATGGGGTGCCGAAAGCGCCGAGAGCGATCAGTACAACCGCTTCTGGCGCGGGGTGCCGCCCAAGAGCAAAGGCGACTGGGCCTTTATCAGCCACATGGTGGAAACCGCCCTTGAAAAGCAGGGCCGGGTTGCCGTGGTGGTGCCTCATGGTGTGTTGTTCCGGGGTGCAGCCGAAGGACGTATCCGCCAGAAAATAATTGAAGAAAATCTGCTGGATGCTGTGATCGGCCTGCCGGGTAACCTGTTCCCGACTACCAATATTCCGGTGGCTATTCTGGTCTTTGACCGCTCCCGTGAAAAAGGCGGTGCCCGTGAGGAATGCAAAAAAGTTTTCTTTGTCGATGCCAGCCGAGAATTTGTCTCCGGGAAAAACATGAACACCCTCTCTGAAGCGCATATCGGCAAGATCATGGAGACCTATACCGCCCGGGCAGAAGAAGAAAAATACGCCCATGTGGCCGAGTTCGCCGAGATCAAGGAAAATGACTTCAACCTCAATATTCCCCGATACGTGGACACCTTTGAGGAGGAAGAGGAGATCGACATCGATGCGGTGCAGGTGGAAATTGACGATCTGGAAAAAGAGCTGGCAGCGGTGCGCGTGAAGATGGCTGAGAAGCTCAAGGAGATTCAGCGATGAATGATGGTTGGAAGAAAAAATCAGTTGGGGATATAGCAGATGTCGTTACGGGGAAGACACCTCCTAAATCTGATAAAACTAATTATGGAGGTCACTTGCCGTTTGTTTCTCCCGCATATTTAGGTGCCTACAAGTATATATCGAAATCAAAAAAACATCTTTCAGAGAAAGGGTCAAAGAAGGCTCGGATTCTGCCTATCGGCACTTCATTGTTTACATGTATCGGATCAACAATAGGTAAAGTCGGTCTGACCGCTGTTGACCTAACAACGAATCAACAAATCAATGCTGCCATTCCCAAAAACGGATCGGTCTATGAGGAATATTTGTACTATGCGCTGTGTGATATTGCCCCAAGAGTAAAGAGGATAGCGGGCGTACAAGCAGTTCCAATTATTAACAAAACGGAATTCGAGAATCAGATAATCTATTTACCTGCTGATATTCCCGAACAAAAATCCATTGCAGAAGTGCTGACCACATCACAGCGTGAAATCGATCTGCTGAAACAACTCGCAGAAAAATACAAAACCCAGAAACGCGGCCTGATGCAGAAGATGCTCACCGGCGAATGGCGGGTAAAACCGGAGATATTGAAACAATATGCAGAAACCATTACCGAACCGTCAATCCATTCGATTGAAAACATATGATTATTCAAAACCAGGATATTATTTTATCACCATTTGCACCCAGAACCGTCAAAAACGATTTGGCGGCATTGTTGATGAATATATGCAATTAAACCAATCGGGTAAAATTGTCACCGAACAATGGAATGATTTGCCCAACCGTTTTCCAATTGTGGCATTGGATCAATTTATTGTAATGCCAAACCATATTCATGGCATCATTCAAATCACCGTAGGGGCACCCCTTGCTGTAGAATCAGGGGCACCCCTTGCGGGTGCCCCTGATTCGAATGCGGCCATCCGCAACGACGACAATTGTGATGATTTGCGGGGAAACGTAAATAACAATCGGGCACCCGCAAGGGGTGCCCCTACGATTGGTGATATCATCGGGGCATATAAATCATTGTGCGTTCATCATTGCCTGCAATGGATTAAATCGAACAATCCGACATTTTTTATGGGTACATTATGGCAGCGCAATTATTGGGAACATATTGTGCGGGACAAAAATGAATTGGGCCGTATCCGTGATTATATCCGAGAGAATCCGCAAAAATGGGAAACGGATAAATTAAACGTGGGGTCCGGTAATATTGTGATGGAAACAGAGGTGGAATACGGGGCGGAATTGTGGATGGTATAAAATGTCAAAACAGGAGATAAAAATGGATAACAATCTGTCAAAACGATTTAAACATATCGATCAGTTGAAAACGAGACTGGATTCATATTGTCCATTACCGCCAGAGATAGTGTCTAATCTTCATGAGGATCTGGTGCTTCGCTGGACCTACCATTCAAACGCGATTGAAGGGAATACACTGACACTGAAAGAAACCAAGGTTGCTCTGGAAGGGATCACCATTGGCGGAAAAACCATGCGGGAGCACTTTGAAGCGATCAACCACAGGGAAGCCATTTTTTTGGTTGAAGATCTGGTCAAAAAAAATGAGCCTCTGTCTGAATGGCAAATTAAATCGATTCACCAATTGATCCTGAAAAATATTGATGACAAGAATGCGGGTGTTTACAGAAAAACAAATGTCATCATCTCAGGTGCGGATCATATTCCGCCTGATGCCCTGCATGTAGAGAGTGAAATGCAACGATTTATCAATTGGTATCAAACCGAAAGGGCATCTCTCCATCCAGCAGAACAAGCTGCCCGTGTTCATGCTGATTTTGTGAAGATCCATCCTTTTGTGGACGGCAATGGCAGAACATCACGGCTTCTGATGAATCTGGAGCTTATGAAAAGCGGGTTTCCACCGGTTGTTCTGCCTGTGGAAAAGCGGTTGGAATATTACGAGACACTGGATACAGCCCATACGAAAAATGATTATGAGCCATTCTTGACATTTATTGCGAGTATTGCGGAATCGGGATTCAAACCTTACTGGCATGCCTTGGGGGTCACTCCATGAAACCCTTTCAGATCAATGAAAAGCATCTTTCTCAAATCCCGGCTTTGCAACTTTTGATGGGTCTGGGATTTGAATTTTTAACACCGGCGGAGGCACTCCGCGAAAGGCAGGATCGAACATCTAATGTTTTATTGGAGAACATTCTGCGCAACCAGCTCAAAGAGATAAACCGCATTCGTTACAAAGGCAGTGAGTATCTCTTTAGCGAGGAAAATGTGCAGTCGGCTATCCAGAAGCTGAAAAATATCAAATACGACGGACTGCTGAAGACAAATGAGGCCATTTACGATCTGATTACGCTCGGAACGGCCCTGGAGCAGGCCATTGAGGGTGACTCGAAAAGCTTCAACATGAACTATATCGACTGGCCCCTTTCTGAAAATAGTCCCGGTCGTAACAAGTTTCATGTGACGGTCGAATACAGTGTTGAACGCTCTCGATCAACGGAAACCGCCCGTCCGGATATTGTTCTCTTCGTTAATGGTATTCCGTTTTGCGTGATTGAGTGTAAAGCGCCGCAGGTTGAGGTGGAACAGGCCGTTTCGCAGTCGATCAGAAATCAGAATGATGACTATATCCCGAAACTCTTCATCTACAGCCAGATGGTGCTGGCTCTCAATAAAAACAGCGCCATGTACGCAACAACGGGTACCGCTGCAAAATTCTGGGGTGTATGGAAAGAATCATTTTCCAATGTTCAGAGATCAATGATCAATGAGTTGGTAAAAACCCCCTTGCCGGATGATGCTGAAAGCAAGATTTGCAAATCATTAAACACTGAAAAATGTTCATTGAACCATGAACGAATACCTACGACTCAGGATGAGGCGTTGTTTTCGCTGTGCCGTCCGGAAAGGCTTTTGGAGTTGGCTTGGAAATTTACAGTGTTTGATGGTGGCACCAAAAAGGTTGCCCGGTATCAGCAATATTTCGTCATCAAATCGACACTGAACCGGATAAAGCATTCTGATCGTATCAATTCGCGTAAAGGTGGCGTTATCTGGCACACGCAGGGATCAGGAAAGTCACTGACCATGGTGATGCTGGCCCGTAACCTGGCCTTAGATCCCGAAATTTTGAACCCGCGAATTGTTCTTGTGACAGACCGTGCTGACCTCGACAAGCAGCTTGGGAACACCTTTGCCGCCTGTGACCTTGAAGCAAACCGGGCAACATCAGGCAGAAACCTGCTGGAATTGGCCGCTGAAAAGAAGTTAGGAATTATCACAACCCTTATTCACAAGTTCGACAAGGCTTACGCGGTAAAGAAATATCAGGATGAATCGCCCGACATTTTCATTCTGGTGGATGAGAGCCACCGTACTCAGTTCGGTTCCTTTTCCGCCCGGATGAGACAGATGTTTCCCCATGCCTGTTACTTGGGTTTTACCGGTACGCCGCTTTTAAAGAAGGAAAAGAACCATTTCACCAAATTCGGTGAATTGGTGGAACCCCATTATTCTATCACGCAGGCTGTTGAAGACGGTGCGGTTGTTCCGCTTCTGTATGAGGGGCGGCATGTAGAGATGACACAAAACAGAGAAGCTGTTGATCTGTGGTTTGAGCGGCACACACAGGGGTTGACCAGGGAACAGCAGGCGGACTTGAAACGGAAATATGCACGAGCAGAAATGCTGAACAAAGCCGATCAGGTCATCTACATGCGAGCTTTTGACATCAGTGAGCACTTTCGCTCCAACTGGCAGAAAACTGGATTCAAGGCCCAGCTGGTGGCCCCGAATAAGGCATCTGCGCTCAAGTACAACGCATACCTGAATGAGATTGGTTTTGTCAGTTCCGAGGTTGTTATCTCGCCGCCGGATATGCGTGAAGGCTATGAAGAGACCGATGATGAAACAACCGATGAGGTTGTAAAATTCTGGCAAAAGATGATGAAGCGCTATGGCAGTGAAGAAAAATACACCAAGCAGCTCATCAACCAGTTTAAACACGGTAGCGAACCTGAAATTCTTATTGTCGTTGATAAGCTGCTCACGGGTTTTGACGCCCCGAGAAACGCGGTCCTCTATTTGTGCAGGGTGCTAAGAGAACACACGCTGCTTCAGGCAATTGCGCGGGTCAACCGTCTTTATGAGGGTAAGGAATTCGGCTTTATCGTCGACTATGCAAGTGTCCTCGGTGAGCTGGACAAAGCACTCACCATGTACAGCGCATTTGAAGGGTTCGATGAATCTGATTTGGTCGGCACTCTGACATCCATTAACAGCGAAATCGAAAAACTGCCCAGCCGGTATTCCGATCTTTGGGATCTATTTAAAACGGTTAAGCATTCCTACGATGAAGAAGCTTATGAAGTGCTGCTTGCCGATGATAAACTCAGAGAAGAGTTTTACGACTGCCTTTCAGAGTTCGGGAAAACCCTTGGTATCGCACTCTCTTCAGAAAAATTCCTGACCGAAACCGATGAAAAAACTTTGTCCAGATACAAGGCAGATCTTCAAAAGTTCCAGTCACTCAAAGCATCTGTCAAGCTCCGATATGCAGAGGCAATTGATTACCGGGATTATGAGCCAAAAATTAAAAAGCTGCTGGATACACACATTCAAGCCAATGAAG
>CAZJUM010000069.1:7237-12585 GCA_964549175.1 uncultured Pseudomonadota bacterium
AATGAAGATGCCATGGCCTATTTCGGTGTGCTTAAGCATTTCCTTGAAGCCTATTCTAAGCAAACAGGCGAATTAGGTGAGGAAGACCTTGAATCCGCTACGGCTGATACGGTAATTGCTATTCATGGCATATTGGAAAAACACAAGAAGGTTCATTTCTGGGATGATGAAGACGTTCAGAAACAGGTGGTTAACGAGATTGACGATTATCTCTATGATGAGCTCAAGACGGAAAGAGGGATCGAACTGTCGCTTGATCAGATGGATAACATCATCGAGAATGTCCTGCAGGTGGCAAAGAACAGGAGCTATAGATAATGGAGGCATCAATCCATAACAACAAACACTCGGTTGTTTACGGGCGAAAAACCATCGATTTCAGTTTGCTTTACTGTGACAGAAAAACGATGGAAATCGCTGTGCATCCTGACAGCACGGTTATTGTCAAAGCGCCCGTGCAGTCCGATATCACATTGATAGAAACGAAAATAATAAAGCGGGCTCGGTGGATTCTCAGGCAACTGAATTATTTCAAGCAGTTTAATCCAAAGACGCCTGATCGCTGTTACGTGAACGGCGAGACCCATTTGTACCTTGGAAAGCAATACCGATTGAAGTTAGCCGAAGGAACGGGAAACTCAGTTAAACTGTCTCGCGGCTTTTTTCATATCACTTGCCGGAGCGAACCGACTCCAAATGCTGCCAAGAAACTATTAAACCAATGGTATTCGGAAAAGGCACAGCTTCAATTTGCGGAGAGCATGGATCGCTGCTGGCAGAAATTTAATGGTTTGAGCATTTCCCAGCCCAAACTATCCATTAAGCGAATGAAAAAAAGATGGGGCAGCCTTTCTGACAAGGGTACAGTAACCCTCAATACAGACATGATCAGAGCGCCTGAAGAATGCATTGACTATGTTGTTACGCATGAGCTGTGTCACCTGAAATATAATGATCATAGCCCCGAGTTTTATAAGCTCCTCGATTCTGTCATCCCGGGTTGGGAGAAGATAAAGCACAAACTCGAACTCAGTATGGTGTGATCATGAAACGGAGTATTTTTATGCATATAGAATGGGGAGAAGCTCTATGAACGTTCAAGACGCAGCCATACAGATTCTAAAGGACGCTGGAAAGCCTCTCCATGCCAAAGAGATCGCCGAGCGGATTATGGAAGCCGGCCTGTGGTCAAGCGATGGTAAAACACCGGAGGCCACTGTCAGTGCCCGCCTTTACTCGGATATTAAAAAGCATGGGGAACAGTCGACCTTTGTAAAGGTTGCGCCTCAGATATTCTTTCTTCGGGACACTCAGATTGTTGCTGCCCCAGCTGATGGACCTGAATCCGGCTCAATTTGAGGAGCTCGTTGGACAGCTGCTGGCAGAAATGGGTTTTGAAAGCATCGAGGTTACCAGGTACGGCGGCGATGGCGGTATTGATGTCCGGGGCACGCTGCTGATCAGCGATGTGGTCCGCATGAAAATGGCTGTTCAGGCAAAACGCTGGAAAGGCAATATTCAAAGCCCGACTGTTCAACAAGTGCGCGGCAGCCTTGGTGCGCATGAACAGGGATTGATCATTACCACCAGCAACTTCAGCACCGGAGCCATCAAAGAGGCCAGTCAGCCGGATAAAATGCCCGTGGGCCTCATGAATGGAGAACAGCTGGTCACACTTCTGATGGAATACAACATCGGTGTACGCCGCATGTCACACGACCTCTTCGAGCTGGAGGAACTGCCGATCGCTGAAAAAGAGATTGATATAGAAAACAAGGGGCTGAAATGAAAAGCGGCACCTTCCCAAAAAACTGATATACCCGCTTCGAAAAACCCTCATCTCATTACAAAGGGTCGTGATGGGATAGGCCGCCGCTTTATGCTGATTGTTTTCGTATTCGGATTGATGTCTGGGCTTCCGACCACTTCTATATCTTGTATCCCTGTTTAATCACCCATTTTACGGCATCATTCTTCAATTGACTTGAGTATCGTTTTCGTTTCCTTATCATAATCAGCCCCTGAGTTTACAGTTAGGGTAAGCTTAACGAAGTGTCCATATTAGTCATATCACATCAACTCCCTGCTGGTTTCGCGTTTCAGACAATGTTATTGTATGATATATAAGGAGTCTGCGGAGAAACCGGAACTCCTGAGGCGGCTGTGACTTGGGCTCAATAAGAATTAAATGCTCTCGATAATAGCATTAAGAGTTGGGCTGGGTCGCATGACTTTTTCTGTTTTCACGGCATCCGGATAGTAATACCCTCCTATATCCACCGGACTGCCTTGGGCTTCATTAAGCTCCTCAATGATTTTTGCTTCATTCTCAATTAGCTCTTGGGCAATTGTCTTATAACGTGCTTGGATTCGCGGATCTTTTTCCTGTCCGGTAAGTGCTTCTGCCCAGTACAGGGCCAGATAAAAATGACTTCCCCGGTTATCGATCTCATGGACTTTCCGCGAAGGTGATCGTCTGTTTTCCAAATGTTTGCCAATAGCCTGATCCAAAGTATCTGCCATCAGTTGGGCTTTTTCATTATTTGTGGAATGCGCCAGATGTTCAAGCGATGCCACGAGCGCGCAGAATTCACCGAGTGAGTCCCATCTTAAATGGCCTTCTTTAACAAATTGTTGTACATGTTTGGGAGCCGATCCGCCCGCCCCGGTCTCAAACAAGCCCCCACCGTTCATTAAAGGTACGATTGAGAGCATTTTAGCGCTGGTTCCTAATTCAAGGATCGGGAAAAGATCGGTTAAATAGTCCCTCAGAACATTTCCGGTTACCGATATTGTATCTTGTCCGGCACGAACACGTTTCAGTGTAAGTCTCATGGCTTCCCAAGGAGGCAAAATATTGATTTTGAGGTGATCAGTGTTATGACCGGGCAAATATCGATTGATTTTTTCAATAAGTTTTGAATCATGGGCTCGGTTTTGATCCAGCCAGAATATAGCAGGGGAGCCTGTTAGTCGTGCTCGATGAACGGCAAGTTTAATCCAATCTTGAATGGGTTCATCCTTAGTCTGACACATGCGAAAAATATCACTTGTTTCAACGCTCTGCTCCAGTACTGAGTTTTCCCGGGCATCTACGACTCGAATTGTCCCATCCCCCGCTACCTCAAATGTTTTGTCATGAGAGCCATATTCCTCCGCTTTGCGGGCCATCAATCCGATGTTGGACACGCTGCCCATGGTAGCCGGATCAAAAGCGCCATGGGCTTGACAATCCGAAATGATTTCCTGGTACATGGTGGCATAGCTGCGATCAGGAATCATGGCGATGGTATCATGTAGCTGATCGTCTGGTCCCCACATTCGTCCTCCGTCTCTTACGACGACCGGCATAGACGCGTCAATGATCACGTCGCTCGGCACATGCAGGTTGGTGATTCCTTTGCCGGAATCGACCATAGCCAGATTGGGGCGATCTTGGTAGATGGCATCAATATCCGCTTCAATGGCTTTTCTTTGTTCTTCCGGCAGCGTTTGAATTTTATTGTAAAGGTCGCCCAGCCCGTTGTTGACATTAACCTCCAGGGATTTGATGAGCTTCGCGTGTTTTTCGAATACCGCCTGGTAATAAACGGATACACAATGTCCGAAGATGATGGGGTCAGAGACTTTCATCATCGTTGCTTTTAAGTGTAACGACAATAAAACACCCGCCTCTTTGGCCGCTGTTATTTGATCGTTGAAAAAACTCCGCAAAGCCTTCACATTCATGACGGTGGTATCGATTACCTCGCCCGGAAGTAAAGCGATATTTTGTCTTAAGGTGCTGACATCACCTGATCTTGAGACAAACTCAATTTTAACAGTACTCGCATCTTTTACAATAAGCGATGATTCATTAGCGTAAAAATCATTTGCTGTCATATGAACCACTTTGGTCTTCGACACATCAGGCCATTCTTTCATCATTTTGTGCGGGTTTTTTTTGCCAAATTGCTTGACTGATGCGGCGGCTCGTCGGTCAGAGTTTCCTTCCCGCAAGACGGGGTTCACCGCGCTTCCCAATACTTTGGCAAAACGGCTTCGCAATATTTTAGCCGGTTCATTATTTATTTCTTCGGGGTATTCGGGAAGTTTATACCCTTTGAATCGGAGTTCCTGTATCGCCGCTTTCAATTGAGGAAGCGAAGCACTAATATTAGGCAGTTTGATTATGTTGGCTTCTTGAGTCCGGACCAGATCTCCGAGTTGCGATAAATAATCGGGTATTTTTTGATTATCACTTAATTCATCAGGAAAATTAGCGATGATTCTAGCGGCCAGAGAAATATCCCAGGAATCAAACTCAATACCTATATCTTTGGTGAACGCTTTGAATATGGGGAGCAATGAGTACGTCGCTAATGCCGGTGCCTCATCAACTTTGGTATAGATAATCTTTGATGGCTGTGTTGTCATTTTTTCTCTTATTTTATTGATTGCGGAATTTGTTTAAGATACGGCATTGCCCCCGGAGCTTCGCGAACCCATCAGCTGGTGAGGATCTCCCTTTACGAGGGTTGAGTAAGCCAGGAGAATGAATGCAATCTGTCTGGCAAAACAAATCTGTGGAAACTGCTTGAATCAATCGCATCATAATCATTTGAATAATTAGTAGATTGGTTGCGCGTTTGTCATGTCTTGAAATGTGGGAGAGCATAACACGCAATTAAAAAAATAATGGGTTCTCCAATCATATCCATTGATTTAAAACAGAATGCTTAAAATTAATTGGCGATTTTGGGATCATCGGCAAACCTCTTTGTGAGGATATTCGCAAACGGGGTAAAATAGGATTGTAATTAGAGTTTATGGACTAAAAAGGAACAGCGGTGTAATATGCCGGGACCGGAATTTAAATATAGAGAAACCAAATTTTAATAATTTACGGCACGTTTTTCCGGAGCAACAGACAATGGAACAATTCACTAAAACTTATGTGATACCGAGTTCGGTTACTACCGTTTATGACGCGTGGGTTTCCTCAAAAACGGTTATTCCACCGGCGATTAAAAATGAAATCACGGCTGAAGTCGATGGCGAAATCCATATTTGGACGAAGTTTTGTGATGTTGAATCTGAAATGATTGGAAAATTCTCAGTGGTAGAACCATATAAAAAATTGATTTATAGTTGGGAATGGAATCAAGATCATCATATATCGATGGTATGCGTTGAGTTTTCTGAAACCCAAACCAATCAAACCGAAGTCAAGTTAACCCATAGTGGATTCACAAATCCGGAATCGGCAACACTTCATTCGGATGGATGGGATCACTATTTGGAAGGATTTACGGAGAGTTATAGTTGATTCTTGTGTTTAAGAGTGAAGTGGCGTACCCCTTTGTTTA
>CAZJUM010000070.1:0-12554 GCA_964549175.1 uncultured Pseudomonadota bacterium
GACGCGACTGGGAGAATGCCCTGTCCTATTGCGAAGGGCTTACTTTGGGGGGGCAGAGCGATTGGCGTCTTCCCGATATTCGTGAACTGGAATCCATCGTGGATATTGCCTTTGAAGATCCGGCAATCGACAGCCTTTTCTCCGGTACAAAATCCTGGAACTATTGGTCGTCCACTACCGACGCGGGCGATACGGACGACGCGTGGTACGTGGACTTCGACGATGGCGACGTGAACTACAGCCATAAGGCCTTTGGCAACTATGTTCGTTGTGTACGAGGCGGACAGTGAGTTGGTATTTTAGATTGGGCATTGGCCGCTCCGGATACCGGAAGTGAAAAGCGTCAACACACTTCCGGTTCCTCTCAAGTGACAGCACGCTCTTTACATTTAAAATTTTATGATTAGGCACAATTCGCAAGCTTATTTTTTTGATCACCCCCTGTCATTCCCGCGAAAGCGGAAATCTAACAACAAAAGCCTAAGAAACCAAATGGTTTTCCGAATCCCCCCGTATCCGCGGGAATGACAGTGTATTCGCGAGGATGATAGTGTTTGGATGAGGATCATCCGGAAACCCCGATCTGGATCCCCGCATCCGCGGACAGGCATTATTGACAAATCAGAATGCTAATAGTACATAATCAGGAAATAATAACATCGCCAAGGGTTTTGACAAATTATATCGAAGTGAAATTAAGGGTTTAAAAAGAATAGTATGGAAAATAAAAACTGGAATAAAGAGTCCTGGAAACAGCACAGGGCATTACAACAACCGGAATGGCCGGATGAAGAAGCCCATGAACAAGTACTCAGTGAGATTGAGACATTGCCACCATTGGTATTTGCCGGTGAAATCAGAAGTCTGCGCAAGCATTTGGCTGACGCGGCGCAAGGTAAAGCATTTTTGCTGCAAGGGGGAGATTGTGCTGAGGAGTTTAGCTCATGTACGGCTCCGGTCATTCGTGAGACTCTCAAAGTGATCCTGCAGATGGCAGCTATTTTAACTTACGCGGGGGAAAAACCGGTGATAAAAATAGGTCGTATTGCCGGTCAATACGCCAAACCGCGCTCGAACCCCACGGAGCTTGTCAATGGCGCGGAACTCCCAAGTTATCGCGGTGATATGGTGAATTCCGCGAAACCAACACCCGAATCGCGACGGCCGGATTGTCAGCGGCAATTGGCCAGTTATTACAGATCCGCGTCTACTTTAAATTTACTGAGGGCATACACACGAGGCGGATTCGCGTCTTTGGAAAAAGTCCATGCTTGGAATAAGGAGTTTGTTGAGCGATCCCGGGAAGGCAAGTCATATAATCGTTTGGCTCGAGAAATCGATAAAGCTCTGACATTTATTAAAGTGATTGGTTTCGCTTCGGATAACGCGCCACAAATTAGTGAGGTCGAATTTTTTACCTCACATGAAGCACTTTTGTTAGGCTATGAACAAGCCCTAACTCGCCAGGACACTTTAACGGGTGAGTGGTACGATTGCAGTGCTCATTTACTGTGGATCGGAAATCGCACACGGCAATCGGATGGCGCGCATATCGAGTTTTTCCGCGGATTAAACAACCCTTTGGGCATCAAAATTGGTAAGGATCATACGGCGGATGAAGTTCAGAAACTTCTTCAAATTCTAAATCCTAACAATGAGTGGGGAAGAATTACATTGATTACTCGATTTGGGAAGGATCATATTTCCCAATATTTACCGCCGTTAATTCGAGCGATTAAAAAGGAAGGTGCCAGGGTTTTATGGAGTTGTGACCCCATGCACGGAAATACCTATACCGCGGACTCCCAATATAAAACCCGAAATTTCAAGGATATTTTATCTGAAATCAAAAGCTTTTTTAAAATCCATCACTCTGAGGGAACGGTTCCGGGGGGAATTCATTTTGAATTGACCGGTGAAAATGTCACTGAATGCGTTGGCGGGGCACAGCAAATCGAGGATCATCAATTGAAGCATAATTATGCCACATCGTGCGATCCGAGATTAAACGCGCAGCAAAGCTTGGAACTCGCCTTTTCAATCGCGCGGATGCTGAAATCCGACTAGTAATACCCCCAAAAATAAGGAATCTCTGACGCGAACGGCAATCAGCAAGATCACAAAAAAACCAAACACTGATTGTGATAATCGCGGCATATGATGCCTGATCAGCGGCAATCGCCGATGAGTCGCCTGGCTGTATTTTGATTAGGGAGGGTGATTGGGTGACAGGAAAGCACAATCCGTCAATCCTTCGCGTAATCCATGAATTCATCTCAATTTTCTTACGAACTCATTCATACCGATCCTTGCGGAGCACGCTGTGGGAGAGTATCGACACCCCACGGTGCGGTAGACACACCGGTTTTTATGCCTGTCGGCACCGCGGCGGCGATGAAAGCCATGACAACGACTCAGCTAAAAGAAGCTGGGGCGCGAATTATACTATCCAATGCCTATCACTTGGCCAATCAGCCCGGAGCCGACCTTGTTGAGAAAATGGGGGGACTTCATCAATTTATGAAATGGGACGGCCCCATATTAACGGATTCGGGAGGTTTTCAAGTGTTTTCCCTTCCGGGGAAGCAAGTTGACGATGACGGCGTCACATTTAGATATAATAAAAGAGGTCAAACGACAGGTCTGACACCTGAGATTTCCATAGGAATTCAGAATCAATTGGGTGCCGATATCATTATGGCGTTTGATGAATGTATGGAATATCCCACCACTCATGAATACGCGAAACGATCCTTAAGAAGAACCAACGAATGGCTCAAAAGATGTAAAAAAGCTCATCGCAGAGAAGGTCAAGCGTTGTTTGGCATCAGTCAGGGTTCGCTATTTAAAGATTTAAGACAGGAAAGTGTTAAATTTTTGACCGACATGGATTTACCCGGGTATGCCATCGGGGGGCTGTCTGTTGGTGAGGGTATTGACAATATGAAAACCGCGCTGGACTTTACCGCGAGATTGCTGCCGGATAATAAACCAAGATATGTCATGGGAGTCGGCGTTCCGGAAGATATTCTTGAGGCTGTGGAACGAGGTATCGATATGATGGATTGTGTTATTCCGACCAAATACGCGAGATCCGCTACCTTGTTCACCCATTGTGGCAAAATGCGAATAAGCAATCGTGAATACCGTAATGATAAGTTTCCGGTCGATACGAATTGCCTATGCTACACCTGCCAAAACTTTGCGCGCGCGTATTTGCATCACCTGTTTGCCGCGAATGAGATACTCGGAGCCATTTTGACATCAATTCATAATGTCACATTTTATATGACATTGTTAAAAAATATACGCCAGGCTATCCGATTCGACAATTATCTCAAATTTAAGCGGGATTTTCTCGCGTTGTACCATCGAAAGGGAAAAAAGCGAAAGAAAAGGTAGAAGTTGAGAATTTACTTTTACGAACTAAAAAAATGATATAGTCTCATATCCGGCATCAGGAAGTTCATAGGGCAATTCACGCGGCCTGAGCGAGTAATTTAAGATCAGACCAAATTGGCGCGGTTTATGTTTTCATTTGCACCGTCTCAAATAGTATTAAAAGCTCAGCCGGACTGATTTTACGCTACCGTAACGATAGGGACTTTGAGTCGCCTGTTTTTTACACTTCAAGTGGGGGTTTAGTGTTTTCAATCAAGGGGATTTTTAAAGATAATAAAATCAAACTATCCGAACCATTAAAAATTGAGAAAAGAACAAACGTCATCATAACTTTTTTGGAAGATGATACTTTTACCCAAGATGATCTATCGACAGGCGATCTTCCGGAATCCAAAGTATTATTAAATGAAAAAGACCACGGACTCGAAGAGTCAAATAACGGATTTCCTTCTGAAGAAGAACTCCCCGGGGAAGACTGCGCGAGAATAAGAAAGCATAAACGATATAGGGCCAAAGGAAATATCAGTTTTGTTGATCGTGATGAGGAGCTGATCTATCCTCTTTTCGATTACTCAGCCGGTGGTTTGAATTTTATTAGTGACAGACTTTTTGAAGTCGGGCGGTCAATAACCGCCTCAATTAAAGATCCCAATGAGCGAGGCGCACCAGGTTTGGATTTTGAATTTGAAGTGGCCCGAGTCGAAAATAATGGCGAGAATTTCAAAATCGCTTGTAAATTCTTTGATGAGGTCAATGAGAAAGTATGGCATTCATTAATGAGTTAGATGAAAGGCTTGAAATTCCCTTCGCTTTAACTGAGATTAGTTTGACTCAATTACTTGTTTTGAAAAAGAAACTCTATATTGTCGCGGACCGTCAATTGTCTTAAACCACTATGCCACAAGTACTATCTCAAGACGAGATTGATGCCTTGCTGAAGGGCATTGAAAGCGGGGATACGGAAGAGGCATTCGATACACCCGATATCGATGGCAATACCGCCACCCCTTACGATTTAATCAGTCAAGACAGAATTATTCGTAGTGGCGTGCCGACATTGGAGACTATCCATGAGCGATTTGCCCGCATGTTTCAATTGACGCTCTCCTCAGCTCCGCGAAAAGTCGTTAATATCAGTGTCCGCTCGACAGAACTCATTAAGTTTGGCGAATTCCTGAAAACGCTTCCCGTGCCGTCCTCATTAAACTTATTCCGCATGAATCCGCTGCGCGGAAATGCCCTTATGGTGCTTGAAACACGCTTGGTATTTGCCTTGATCGATCTTCTTTTGGGTGGTACAGGTGAATCGGAAGTCAAGGCGAAAAGACGAGATTTCACTCCCATTGAGCAAAAAATTGTAAAACGGGCTGTTGTTAGCGCGTTGGAGGATATACAAAATGCCTGGAGGCCGGTTTTTCCTGTTCAGGTGACTTACACTCGATCTGAAACCAATCCTCAATTTCTCGCGATTGTAGCTCAAAGTGACATGGTTGTGGTGGTGACTGTTGATGTCGCAATGGGGAAAGCACCTATGACGCTATGTCTGTGTATTCCCTGTTCCATGATTGAACCAATTCACAACAAATTGGATCCCGGTTTTCAGGCGAACCAAAATGAAGAAGATCATGTTTTGGGAAATCGTCTCAGAGATAATATCCGTGAAGCGTGTGTAAATATTTTGGTTGAATTGGGGCACGCTGAACTCTCAGCGGAAGATTTTTTAAAGCTAAAAGTTGGTGATATTGTATTACTAAACCAAGAAAGCAGCGAGCCCCTCGATATTTTAGTCGAAGGTGTCCCAAAATTTAAGGGATTTCAAGGAAGTTACAAAGGGAACCAAGCCGTTAAAATCGCAGGACGGCAATATTCACCACCTATCAAAGGAGAGTTTGACCAATGATGCATGAGATGATTTTTAAATTCGCGACATATATCCGCCTTGGTTTACAGATATATTCCTGGTTGCACATCGCTGCGTTCATCTTGAGTTGGATTCACGCGGACCCCCATAATCCGATTGTGATGTTTATCAATCGATCCACCATGCCCTTATGGAATTGGGTCGAGAAACGTTTGCCGCTTACCTTTTCAGCTTTCTCACCGATCGCGGCATTGATGCTGATCTATTATTGCGAAATCGCGGTTCCCGGTGTTTTTTATACTGCGGGTTCCAGCCTGGTCGGTGCTCTTAATTTGAACCATAGTCTATTAAACATTGTTTTGTATTTAGTCGTCGCGCTGATATCTGTCTCAAGTCAAATTGCCGGATTTATATTGATTTTGGCGGTTATTTGGTTTGTGATGACTCTTGTTAATCCTCCTCTGAATAGTCCGTTTACCCGTACGATCATGTATCTGGTTGATCCCCTGATATCTCCTCTCCGGCGATTTTTACCACGAGCCAAAATTGATCTCTCACCGATCATACTCGCGATATTGGCTTATTTGCTTCAGGCCAACCTTATGAAATTATTCGCGTATTTGGCGGGTACATTTCAATTGCTTATTTTTTAGTATCTATTTAGAACTTATTTAAAAAGTGCAAAAAAGTTCATTTTTTACTTGACAAGGTTTTTGAGGGATTTTTGTTTTTCGCGAACCCCTGATCGCCGCTGAAAAACAAAAATAGATTCTAAGCACATACAGAACAAAAAAATCCGCTTTTGAAGCCCACGATGGCTCCATAATGGCGTAGCCTTGCGGAGTCTTAAGGTAAAATCATACAGACGCCATAGCTCTTCGAGACTATGGAGCCACCAGAGAGAAATTAGCTGAACAATTGCATTTTTTAAAGACCAGACCCATCCTTTTAATCCCTGTGCGATTGCTTTCCCAAATGCTTAAGTCAGTCTATTTGATACTGTTGATTACAAGCGGAGTGGGGATTAAAGGGATATGCGGCCTTTATATTTTTCGGAATTAACTCATCGTTCGATATATTATTGCCATTCTGCCTCAAGCATCATACTATCTTGACTGAATAGAGATAGTTAACATCAAATATGGAGTGTTGTGAGCCCGTTTAAATCCGAGTTGTCACGGCGGATCCGTCAGTTGACCGGAACCGATTGCGAAGTTGAAAGCAATTATCCGTTTAGTCAGGCGGGGGGTAATGAGCATCTGATTCAGTTCTTTTATAAATATATACCGTGGGAACTTCTGGAACTGGACCGGCATAGTCAACATCGTTTTTTCTTGATGGATTTGGCTGAGAAAACAGGGATAGATTATAATCTTGATGATGATGGACTATTTGCCGTTTTAGTTGAGAAAAATAAGAAAAAAGTAAAAACAGTTCAGGCTGTTATGGACCTGAGGGATGAGGATATCGCTCTTGTTTATTATCTGGGAAACCCCAAAAACTGCCAGCAGATCAATCAGGCATTGTGCCGATGGTCCAATGTGTGTTATTTCAGTTCACCAATCTTATTGGAAATCGCGAAAAATCTCGCGTCGGTAAATTGGATTCAGTATGGTTTTGAGCAGGCTTCTTCGGTTTTTCAGAATCCATTGATTATGAAAGGAGAATTCAAAGGCGCAAAAGCTATCGATATATGCCGCAAATTCACCGCGAATTACAAGAATTGGTTTAATGTGGAATCCGTGGCCGGGTGCCACATTGATGGTGCTCGGGGGATGATGGTATTCAACGCGGATGGCACCATCCAAATTGACGCTTGTCGCTTATCCGGTTTATTGGAGGTGGCCAATCAAATTTATACGCTGTTAAAAGAGAAGCATGAGTACATGGTGAGCCGGTATCTAACAGCGGAAGGGCGTGGTTTGTCGGGTAATTTTACAGCGATTGGTCACGGTCCTCTCGAAATTGATCTGCCCATAGCGATTGAGAACATTGAGAGTTTTATAAAGTGCTTTATCAACGGACAAAAGCCATTGCGGTTCATTGGCATTTCGGAAAGGATATCGCCTAAATTATGGCAGCTTAAATCAACCGACACCACAACAGGCAATCAAATTGAATTTGAGCTATCAAACTATAAAATCAGAATAAAAATTAAACAAAAACACTCACTATTCTTAGTGGATCGTATTGAACAATTTTTAAGGAAGCATATTTGTGCTCATTTAGTCAGTTTGGCATTTTAATACATTGGTAATCATGTTCGATTTTTCGTGTTCCGAAACTTTGTTAATGAATTGGTGCCTGCATCAGGTCAGTAATCATCCTGATGCCGTTTTTCCATGCCGAAAGGGGTGGCGGAGTTATTTGAATTTGTATTATCCGGAAAACGGCGATCATTGTTATTTTCTGGCAGCCATGGCCACTCAAAACGAGTGTGTCGCGTTCATCGCTTTGGACGATACTTATGTGGATGATCAAATTGGAAAAATTAAGCCATGCCAATTAAAAGCATACATTCAAAACCATCTGCGACAGACATTTCACTCATTTCAATTAATCTTCCTGACTTGTGAAAGACTCCAATCACAAATTGGCGCAATCCTGTTGAATAAACGGAATAAAGCCGCGCTCTTAGTGATGAGGTCTGATCAAATGGTATTTCATAAAGGTCAGTTTGAAAACTCACTTTATGGGTTTAGGCTCAATAAGCAAACCCTGGATCCTGACCTGATCCCGGCGCAAATTCCGGCCAATTACGCTAAAATTGAAAATGGTCATGAAAAGGCGATCTACTATCTCAGTTTATTTCATCAATTGAATCATTATTGGATCAGCGGTATTCAAGGTATAGGATTGGACAAGCTTTTAAGTGCGGCGATACCCTATTGGTCTCAATATAAAAAAAAGCATCGAAAGAAACTGCGATCTCAAATCGCTGCTGAACTCAATTCCTTCTTAAATCAATTCTTTCCTGATCTGATAAGTTTTCAATCACCTCAAAAAAAACCTTGTTCCCATCCGGTCGATACCATTGTATTTCGCTCAAAAATATCGGATCAAAAAACGTTTCGGCAATGGGTGAAGACAGAGTCGGATGCCATTCAGTGGATTCATCATCATTTTCAAAAAACACCCATCGATATGCTGACCCTCATTGAGGATGCTCAGAAAAAAACCAACGATAGCATCTTTTCCGGCTCATAACTCTACAACGATACTTGTCATGCAAGCGACTGAAATAATTACATCTCAAAATAAAGTAAGAACTCCCAATAATCCAATAATATCAGTTATATGACTTTTTAAGTGTCGTTGTAGGAATAATCACGTTTGAACAACAAATGCCCCATGAAAGAGAAACTGAGTCATTTTGATCGTAAAACCGGTCGCGCTAAAATGGTAGATATTGGTAATAAACAGGGAACGATAAGAGTCGCGATCGCGAGAAGTATATTGTCCGTTAGTCCGCCTTTGGCGGAAATCTTAAAAAAAGGAACATCGGAAAAAGGGGATGCTTTTACAATCGCTAAGACCGCTGGTATCTTGGCGGCCAAACAAACAGGACTTTTGATACCAATGTGTCACCCACTGCCTGTCAATTATGTGGATATTGATATTCAATTGGATGAAAAAGCGTGTAAGATTTATCTTCAAGCCGAAGTGAGCACCACCGCGAAAACCGGTGTGGAGATGGAGGCGTTAACAGCTGTGACACTGGCGGGACTAACGCTTTATGATATGTGTAAAGCAGCAGACAAATCAATGGTTATCCAAAAAACCGGACTCTACAAAAAAAGCGGTGGTAAAAGTGGTGAGTTTATCAACTCCATGATGGATTGGGGAAAAGAGGATCAGGAGATTAAAACATGCATTTCATAAACAAATGAGATCAGCGCTGCGGAAAATCCTAAAATTGCCCAGATAGCTGTTGTTTTCCCCCGCAAGCCTCGAACTGATCGATCAAATAGTATCAGCGCATAGAATAACCAGGTCATTAGCGGAATAAGCTGCCTCGGTGTCACCCCCTCATATTTGCCACTGACAATTAACCTCATGCTAACCCCCATCAGCAAACCAATTGTTAAAAATAGAAAACCGGAAGATACCATACGGTAATTGAGGCGATCTAAAAATCCCAAACTAGGTAAATTGGCATCAGTCAGATGGAGTTTTTTCGTTTTGATTTTCTTCTCTTGAAACAAGAAAAAAATCGAGGCTAAGCATGCCCCGCCAAATAGCGAGTATCCCAACATTGAACAAAAGGCGTGCACGAACAACATGGCTTTGCTCATGAATGTGGAATCACTGATAAACTGCAAGTTGACAAGCGTTTGATGAATCAGCAGGTTTGAAAGCATTAAAAAGAAAACAGTCAGTGGCGGAAATATAAGCTCAAAGATCTCTTTTCCGTATGAATAATCAAGGTAGAGGTAAATGATCATTATCAGTACCGAAAGCACTTGAAGTATTCCCGCGACTGTATAAAACGGGGAAAACTCAGGTTGGGAAAAGCTAATTCCGGTATAAAGCAGATGGACCAATAAACTTGAGCTTAATACGAATTCACCGGCACGATGGAACCCTTTTTTGTCGCGAAAAAAGGAAATTACGCAGAGCCACCATCCTGCCAAATAAAATATACAAATAATCCGGAATAAAAAAGTCGTATTCACGGCGAATCGTGCTTAAATGTAAAGGAAACGAGTTTACCAGTGTTTAGGAAGTTTTTGGGCATTCTTCAGCGATATCATGATATCGTTTTTCATAAGTTGGAGTGCCTCCCTGGAAGCTTCCGCGAATTTTCGCCCATCCGCGAAACGCTCTTTAAAAGCTTGATCCCTGTAAGCGAAAATTATCCCACGTGAGGAATTGACAAGTGCTCCGTAACCGTTTTCGTCAAAAACCGCAGTGACTTGGCGGGCAGTACCTCCCTGCGCACCATAGCCAGGAACAAGAAAATAAGTGCTGGGCATTAATTCTCTCAACTTCGCGGCTTCTTTTGGCCAGGTCGCGCCGACAACCGCACCTAAAGGTGAAAACCCCCGATTGCCCAGATAAGTTCTGGCTCGTACTTCCATGTCAAGCGCTATTTTCTCGAATAATAAAACATCACCCAAAATAGCCGCTTCGTATTCTGTCGCGGAAGGGTTAGATGTTCGAATGAGCACGAACAGCCCTTTATTGTTTTTTTGACACTCTTCGATAAATGGATCAATCGTGTCAGATCCCATATATGGATTGATGGTCAAAAAATCGGGACGGTTAATCTCCCCCTCTCCGTCTATGAGAGGGGGAGCACCCAAATGCCCTTTCGCGTATAATGAAGCGGTACTTCCAATATCATTTCTTTTGGAATCATCAACAACAATCAATCCATACCGTTGCGCCAAATGTGTTGTTTTTCGGAAAACCTCCATTCCCTCAGCGCCATATAACTCGTAACACGCCATCTGCAATTTAACCGCCGGGATGAATGAGTGAAGAGACCGGATCAGTTCTTGATTAAACCTGAGAAAACATTCGGCCACAGCTTTTTCAGTATTTCCAAACTCGCTAAGAGCCTGTTTTTTAATATGAGGCGGGATAAACTGAATCAGGGGGTCCAAACCCACAACAATCGGGCAATTTTTCTCGTCAATGTTATGGATTAACTGATCAATTATTAACATGAAAAAGCATAAATTATGATGGATTCAGCTTATCGGTCAGTTATTAATCGCTATAAATTAACCAATCCGCAAGTGGCGTTCGTTAGTCTTTTTTGTTTTTAATAGTGGTGATGAAAGAGGAAATTTCGCCAGTCACAATTTGTCGCGAATCGTTCAGCTTTTCCGCTTTTTTTTAATAAATGATATAATAGTGCCTCCTAAATCCTTGGCTTTGGCGGCAATACCGCCTTTTTTCCCGTCAATCAAACTCTTGACTTGATTGATCATTAGTTTTAATGGAGTTTCTGTCGCGGACTTAGAAGCCGTTGCTTTTTTTGCTTTTGCTTCAGTTTTTGCCTCTACTGGTGTTTTCGCGCCTGAGGATTTTGTGTGGCTGGTTTTTAAACCCCGCAACGAGTATCTGGACACTTTTGAAAAGGCAGCATAAAGCTCCTCATTAGTTGTTTGGGGGGTTTTATCCAAATACGCGAATACCTTTTTCTTCACAATTGCTTTGTCCGACAATTTCGCGGTAGCCTTTCTCGCAGGTTTTGTTGTCTTCTTGGTCGCGGTTTGGGTAGCTTTTTTTGCTGCGGGCTTTTTGGCGCCTCCTTCCTCCAAAAACTTGGATTTGTAGCGCTGCAAAGTATTCGGTCTGACATCCGGAAACATTTCATACATCTCTTCGTTGCTGATATCAGGGTTTTTCTTTAACAGTTTTTTCACTTGCTGTGCTATACTATCAGCCATTATAAATCTCCATAAATAATTAATAAAAAAAGCGCGGGTTTCCATCAAGCAAAGCGTAAACCGAAAAATTTTAACAGCGGTATAACAAGAATCTTAAAAACAGCATTTCAGCTTGTTGGAATCAACTTTTTAAAAATTTGATGTTACAAATGTAGTACAATAGCCACCAGAAATGCAAGCCTTGTCCGAGCTAAAAATGGTTTTTGTCACTTTATTTCGGATTTTTGTGTTTTTTATATCATCATATTCCAAAAAAAATTGAATATAATTCAAGAAGCTAATCATTTTTCGCCTGTGAGGCGCTCTAACATATTAATAAAATAAGTAAGGAGCATGGTAAAATACGATTAACCGCTTATACATTTCTGTTCATCGCGGATATGTGAATTACAGTGTGGTTGCGCCCGGAAAACCAAAAACAAACTTGAAGTCAGATTGAGTGCCTTATTCCCTATAACAAGTCATTGACACGAACCGGATAGATTTAGTATTTTGAGGCGCGCCAATCAGCGATGGATTGATGAAATGGAAGTCGATGGGGGTAAGTAATTATTAATAAGGCATTTCTGAATTGTGTCGGATATGTGCTCAAACCAGTATGAATGAATTTTAACCTGATTATGTACTATTAACATTCTAATTTGCCAATAATGCCTGTCATCCTCGCGAATGCGGGGATCCGTCGATGCTATACGGACGGAACGGTTTAGAATATCTGTCATCCCCGCAAATGCGGGCATCCGGGAAACCATTTGGTTTCTTAGGCTTTTATGGTTAGATTCCCACTTTCGCGGGAATGACTCTTCCTCAAGCTTAACCATTGCATCAGCGGAGCTTAGATTCCCACTTTCGCGGGAATGACAGGGGGTGATCAAAGAAATGAGCTTGCG
>CAZJUM010000071.1:0-12550 GCA_964549175.1 uncultured Pseudomonadota bacterium
AAGACGAATTTCGGGTTTCGGACATGAAAACGGATAGGCAATAATAGAATAGTATTAATTCATATGCGAATGACTGTAATTTTTTTTGTTTTTCAACGGATAGCTTTTTTCCATTTTTACCAGATCATCTAGCTGCCCCCGGACAGGGGAAATTTGGCTTGTACATGGGGACAATCGAGTTCTCGGAAATATGCCGGATATCCAGTCCTTCATTCAGCATCGCCTGCTCAAAAGAAAATTCGCCCCCGATCGAGAAGTTTTTGGCACCGGCAGCACACTCTCGCGGCTCCTTTCCTGCTTAATCATTCCTTATGACTCTTTGAATCCTTGTTCCGCGGCCAAGTGCTAACTTATTGCAAGAAGATCAGAGGCAGACCCGGAAAAATCACCAGAATCGCCAGCATCAACACCAGCATCACCACAAAGGGCATACTGCCCACCATGACTTCACTGATTTTCCCACGGCGGCGCACTCCCTGGACCACATAGAGATTCAAACCTACAGGCGGAGTAATCAGGGCCATTTCGATCAACAGAATCAGCAGAATTCCAAACCAGACCCGATCAAATCCCATCTCTACGATTACCGGCGTAACAATCGGAATCGTAATCACCATCAAAGACAAAGTCTCGATGAAAAATCCGAGAACCACATACATCGTGATAATTACCATCAGTGTCTGCAACGGAGTCATATTGAGGCTGTTGATGAAATCGGAGAGATCATCCGTCAGCCCGATAGTGACCAGTGTAAAGTTCAAAAAATTGGCGGCCGTTAGAATCAACATAATCATGGCAGTAGTCCGCATCGTTCCCTCAATGCTTTTTTTAAGCATCTTAAAGGAGAGTTTACGGTAAAACGCGGCCAGCATTAAGGAGGCGACCACTCCCAGAGCCGCCGATTCGGTCGGAGTCGCAAACCCTGTGTAGATAGAACCAATCACGATGAAAAAAATGATCAATACCGGGATCAGATCCGCCAATGACGAAAATCGTAATTTCCAGGAAGACACACGTTTTTCCCCGCCCAAACCGGGCCAAATCAAGCAGGCCAGCAGAATGATCACCATAAACAAGATGGCCAGCAGAATTCCCGGTACAATCCCAGCAATGAACAGCTGAGGAATGGAGGTGTTGGTCAGGAAGCCATACACAATCAGGTTGATTGAAGGCGGAATCAGAATACCAAGTGTCCCACCCGCGGCAATGGATCCGCTGAATAAGCTTTCCGAATACTTGTATACTCTGGCCTGAGGAATTGCCACGGTTGTAATGGTAGCGGCAGTGGCAACACTGGATCCGGAGGTGGCGGAAAACATGGCGGATGTCGCCACATTTGCCTGCATCAATCCTCCTGGTAGCCAGGATAGCCAGCGGTCCAGGGCAATATAGGTCCGCTCGGCAATGTCGGTCTGCAGCAGAATCTCTCCCAACAATACAAACAGAGGAATGGACATCAGCAGAAAGTCAGTTCCCGAACTCCAGGTCACTTCGCCCATGGCGCGGTGCAAGGGATAGTCGGAAAAGACATTACTAATAAATAGACCCAGCGAGGCCATGGTCGCCGCTACCGGCACGCTGAAAAGCAAAAGGGCGAGCAGTACAAACAAAATAACAATGACTAACATGGATTCTCCTTTTCGATTTCAATCATTCTGTGCTTTCTTCAACCTCGATGCTTTCTTCTAATGTAGTAACTCCACTCAGACGTCCAAGAGCTTCCAGGTCATTGACGAGAAAATGGACAATCGTGCTAGTAATAAACAATCCGATCACAAGACAAAATCCTAACAGGCCCGCAAACCAAAGGAGTTGGGGAATCCAGAGAGGGGTCTGCAGAGGTGTGTTCGCCGTGGACGCTTTGCGGATGGAAGTATGCAGCACCTCATAGGCAAAATAGGTCAATGGCAGCGTGAAGATCATCAAAAAGAGCAGGGCGATCAAGTCCAGAATCGATCGCGCCTTTCGGCTGAATTTTTCGTAGAGGATATCGATCCGGATATGGGCCTTTTGGAACAGCGCATATGCAAAGGCCCAGGTACTGGCAGTGATCAAGATATAACTGGACAGCTCATCCGCGCCACCGATTGAGTATGTAAACAGCTTTCTCACCAAAACCTCAAATGAGATGATCGCTACCGAAGCGAACAGCAAAATTCCGCTGACAATCACTGAAAAATGGGAGATCTTCTCTAAGCGATTCATCAAATTATTAAGTAGTAGCTTGATAGCATTCATGCAATATCCCTTATAATTGTCTTTAAATATAATTGCGCCAAACCGCCGTCTGGTCAGGAAGGTAATGTTTCATAAGGGCATCCCGCGAATTGAGGTGTCACATCCTTGGATAGACAGATCAAAGTCTGTCACCGTGATATGCGGCATCCACCCAAAAGCGGGATTGTTCGACACCGGTCTTATATTCTGAGGATCAACTGACGGCCTGTGTAAAGCAAAATGATGCCCGGGCGTTAAGCCAATCACTCAGCATATGTGTTGATCAAACGACCCACACGATTGTTCCACAACCTGACAGTATCTTTATCAACTTTGGCGGCCCATGCCGGCAGAACATTTTCTCGCAGGATTTTGCTGGAAAGACGGATGTCTTCCAGGGAGATATCGATCAGGTTCATGTTGGCCGGTTTGCCCATAGAGCACTTGTTCCGGGTCAGGCAGTTGACACCTTCCCGGGTCTCAAATTCGGTTACTTCCCAAGCCGGATCTTCGATGTGCTTTTTCACCAGCGTCTGAATCATCCGCTGCTCAGAAGCAGAGAACTTGTTCCAGGTTTTCATGTTCATCGAAGTGATTACATAATCCCATCCTCCGATTGGAAGCGGGTACAAATAACTGGAAACCTCACCCCAGCCGGCAGAGTACCCGGAGAGACTGCCAGTAATGGCACAATCCACAACGCCTCTTTGCAGAGACTGGGGAACTTCGCCAAAGGAAATGGTTACACCGGCCGCGCCCAAAGCAGTTACGAATTCAGAAGTTGTCCAGCCACTGGCCCGAACTTTCTTACCTTTCAAATCCTTCAAACCGGCGATCTGATTCTTGCAGAACAATACTTGAGCTGGGTAAGGAGCGATGGCTAGCAGCCTGGCGTCAAAATCATCAGCCAGAGCATCTTCAACCACCGGGCGATACGCCTCGGTCAGCACACGGGCCAGATCAATCTGCGGAGCCATCGCCGGCAGATCCAAGCCGGCAAGGCGCGCGGAGTCTGAGACGACATAGTCGGCTACGGTGGAAACCACATCAAACACCCCCATCCTCATCTGACGCAAAACCGCCGCGCCCTTCAGTTTTACCTGACCCAGCGAAGTCATCTGAATCTTGATTTCGCGGTCAAACTCCTTTGGAAAGGTATTGGTCCAAAACGGATTTTCCAGGTTCTTGTACATGGTCAAGCTGCTCCAGCTTCCAACGACCTTCAGCCGCTTGACCTCGGATTGGGCATAGGCGGTGGTCAGCATCAAAGCTGCGGAAACCATCCCGACCAATGCGATTTTCAGACACTTCTTAATTGTTGTTCGTTTCATCGTACTCTCCCAGTCTTGGGTTAAAAATCAAATCATTTGATAGTTTTTCCGATTCCATGTGTCATCAGTGCTGTGAAGGCACATTCGAATCGTCATCTGCCCCGACACATAATTTTCCTGAAGCGGATGGACTGAATCCAATCCATTTCCTTCCCCGCCGCTCTATCTAAGTGTTCGGGTCAATACCGGATATGGCACAAATCCGGATATGTTCATCCACCGGCCAGCTTCTCCGATACCTTTCAAATTCACTCAGGGAGTTGGGGCCAGACTCGATAAACATTGTCCTCTTACAGAAAGGCCAGCCTCTCCGTCTGGTATTCACACACTAAAATTTTGTTGTTGACCGGATCTTCCAATTCGCAGCGAAAATAATTCCCGTATAGCATTTTTTCGTTCACTATCGGTACCGTCCCGGAAAAAATCACCAGTCCCTCCTTAGCGTTATCTTTCAGGCGTTCAGTAACCAGTGAGATCAAATCCGTTACTGAAATTATACTCCGCAACTTCGCAACCTGGTACAACACCTCCTCATCCGAACCCTCAGCTGTGGTCCAACTCCTCAACTCCAGTTCATCCCAATGATCCTGAACATCCGCCAGATCCCAGACCGTCTTTGATATCACATTTTCATGAACCTGCTTGGACATGCTAATGCTGAACGTCTCCAATTCTCTATCGGTATGATCACTACCTACACCAATCAGAATCCGCCCTCCACCAAACAGCACGGCAAATTCCGCCTCACCGTTGGTTTTGTCACCCAATACCTCAATCCGATCGCTCGTGGTGATGTTCCGACTTAACACCGGAAAGATCATGGGAATTGACTTAGGGACCGGAACCCCCTCTTCAGCAAGTTCATCAATATGAGATTGGACGGCGGCCTTGTTCCGCCCCACGTATCCCGCGTTGATCATCCGCTTGACGGAAAAACTCAGGGGGGTGTTCTGCCCTCCCTGGTCCAGTACTAATTTAAGTTGTTTCATCATTTGCTCTCATTCATTATACCGAATTGAAGACATTGTCTCTGGTGTTAGATTAATCACCCCGCCTCGATTCCGCTACCGCCTGTAATTGAAACGATCAGCCGGTTATTTAACCAGTGATTTCCCATCGCTTTGTCTCTATCCGCGTTCAAGCGGTTTCAGCAAAGTTGTCACTGGGCATACCGATCACACCAAAAAAAGAAAAAAGGCGATAATTCACTAGCTGAAAAGTGCCAAATATCATTGCGGGGTTTTATCTATAAAATATACTTCCGAAATATGTTTACATTTTAAAACCAAAAATCCGTAATGTCCTCAGTTTTTCGATCCTCTCCGTACGCTTTTTTTGTTTATCCCTCAACCTTTTTCATGAGCAGGATTATAGCATATTGACATGTGGTGTGATAACTAAAATACGCGAATTTCAATTTTTCCGTTCCACACTTCAATTTGGACTTTAAATTAATGATGCCTGAGTGAGGTTCAGGGTTAGCAAAGAGGCTATCGAAAGACTCTGTCTTCCAAGGCCGGGAAGGTTTGTCGCACGGCTACGGCCTGACCGGGATCGATTTCGGCTGTTATGTAGCCCGGCCCGCTGCCGCCTTCAGCCAGCACCTGTCCCTGAGGTCCGATAATGGCGCTATTCCCGGCATAGTGGTTCTCTCCGGTGACACCCGCGCAATTACAGGAAATCAGGAAAGAAAGGTTTTCAATGGAACGCACCCGGTTAAAGAGTTGCCAGGATTCAAGGCGCACCATGGGCCAAGCTGATGTCACCAGGAATATCGTCGCCCCCCGGTCAATCATCTTGCGAAAAAGTTCCGGGAAGCGCAGATCATAACATGTGGACATACCCATAATCCCGAAGGGGGTTTCCGCGGTAGTGATCTCCTGCCCGGGCGTCAGAATCTGTCGTTCCTGAGACTGGTAGCCAAACAGATGGACTTTTCGGTATTTGGCCGTAATTTCTCCATTGGGATCCAGTAACAGACTGGTATTGTAGTAGGCACCATCCTGCTCTTCCACAAAGCTTCCCATGTGGAGGTAACATTTTTTATGAGAGGCTCTTTCTCGAAAAGCGGTCACCACAGGCCCGTCTATGGTTTCGGCCTCGATGCGATAACGACCGAAAGCAAAGAACCCGACTGTCCAAATTTCCGGTAACAACATCAAGTCACTTTTGGGTGCTTCATCCAGTTTTTTAAGTGCCAACGCGAGGTTTTCTGCTTTGGGGCGATCCCTGATCTCCAACTGAATACTCGTAATACGCATTTTTTCTCCGAATTTCGATATCCCTGTTTTTTAACAGATTTAAACTCAAGACACCTTACCAATCAGGGGCACCAAGTGTCAGCGGTAATGACTATGCAATCCGGTTATATCCTAGATGACAGGCGATTACCCATCCCATCCGGGTACTATGAATAACACTCTCTCGGCTCACATATCCCGAAAACATCTAATCCCTGACATGCCGTTCCGTCACGATGATATAAGGTAGATATAAACATGGAGTTAATTTGGTTTTGGCATGCTTTAATCCCCTTTGCCGTTTTGTATTATGTCTGAACTCTGCTGTAAAGAATCTTGCTTGAAAAGAGGTCATTTCCGTCAGACACTCAATCGATGAAAATATTTTCTGTTGACGCTCAATAAATAGTGATGATAGGGTCACGCATTTTATGATGTTTAATCAAAATATTATTTCAGAACAGCGGGAAATATAAGCGTTATCTACTGAAATTATTAAATATCATAAATATGTTATATTTGTTATTTTTATAATTATTCCATTCAATGGACCGTACCCAATTTCAATTGGTTGTGGAATTTGACCGTGAGGCGAATCCCTGATTGATTGAATAAAAAAAGGAGTCGTTTGATGAAAAGAAAACTGATTTTATTGCTACTGTTATTGACCTGCTGGCATGTAACACTATTCGCTGAAAAAGTGTATCGGCCTTCCACAAATGGGTCACCCACCTCACTGGATCCTGTACGATCAAATACCCAATACGCTAATTTGATCGTAACCTCTGTTTTTGACACATTATATGAGTATAAATACCTGAAGTCACCATTTGAATTGAAACCGAATTTAGCGGTCGCTTTGCCGAAAGTTAGCCCTGACGGATTGACATATACCATTGATATCAAAAAAGGGGTCGTTTTCCAGGATGATGCCGCTTTCTCAGGTGGGAAAGGGCGAGAAGTGGTTGCCTCGGATGTCGTTTATTCCTTCAAACGTCATTTTGATAAAAAGAACAAATCTCGCGGTTCCTGGTTATGGCGGGGGCGAATTGTCGGCTTGGATGATTGGGGCAAAGATGGCGCCGATTATCAAAAAGAAATTGAGGGACTGAAAGCCATCGGTAAATATCGCCTCCAAATCAAACTGATTAAACCCTTCCCTCAATTAACATATACTTTGGCAATGGGTTTTGTGGGTGTGATGGCAGAGGAAGTAGTGAATAAGTATGGAAAGGAAATTGGTCTGCATCCGGTAGGTTCAGGTCCGTTCGTGCTAACCAGTTTTAATACACAAAAGGCGGTTTTGGTTAAAAACCCCAACTACCGTGTTGATATCATGGACTTGGAAGGATATGTCGAAGAAATCCACGGTAAATACGGTGTCAAAGCGTTGGCCGGGAAAAGGCTGCCAATCGTCGATAAGGTTGAATTCTATTTTGTTAAAGAAGCTGTCGCCCGATGGAACTCATTGACAAAAGGTGACGAGATTCAACTGGGAAGTTTGTTATTGGAAATGGAAAATAAAGTATTGGCATCCAAGGATCCGGTCACTCTACTACCTGAATGGGCTGAAAAATATCACTATATATCCGAAACAGAGCCCGGATTTGTTTACAATAACTTTAATATGGACAATCCGGAGATCGGTTATAACCCCGATCCCAAGCGAAATGAAGCGAACCGCCTTCTGCGATGCGCGATCAGAAAAGGTTTTAATTGGAACGAGCGAATCAAACGATTCTACCGCGGACTCGGAAAGGCTTTTCCGGGTGTGGTCTTACGCAATACGGATGGTTGGGATGACTCATTGTCAGAGGACTCAATTATTTATGATCCGGAAGAGGCAAAACGATTGTTAGCGAAAGGTGGTTGGAACAAAAGCAACCTTCCGGTTTTGAAATACAACACGACCTCAAGTGCCAGAATGAAACAGTTTTTTGAGCAATTTCGAGGCTGGATGAAAAAAATCGGTTACCCGACCAGGAAGATTAAATATGTCACATACGCGACCTTCGGTGATTTCAGTAAAGTCCTATCGGAAAAGAAAGGGATGTTCTGGGGTATCGGTTGGGGATTGGATTATCCGGATGCGGAAAACACCCTGCAGTTATGGTACGGACCGAACGAATCACCCGGTTCGAACGCCGCCAACTACAAAAACAAAGAATACGATCGATTATATGAGCTAAGTTCCGTTATGCAACCCTCCCCGGAGCGAACCCGGATATATAAACGGATGAATCAAATCCTGATTAACGACTGCGTTAACATCTCCGGATTCTCTCGCACCGGTATCTCCATGTGGCATAAAAATGTCGTTCAATACTATCGAGCGAATATCATCGGTAGTATACTGAAGTATGTCGATGTTCTTGAGAATTAGCAGATCAAACTGATCTCAGGAGAGAGCTTTCCCTGATTTCTTTCGGCGCGAGGTCGTATGACTCGCGCCGAAACATTCCCTCCCCTGTTTTTGACTCGAACATTGAGAATCCCATGGACACGTTAATCTACTCAATCCGCAAATTGTTATACGGATTACCCCTGATTTTTGGCGTCACGTTTATTTCATTTTTTTTGATGGTATATTGCGGCCCGGACAAAACATTTGACTTGGTGGGTAAAAACCCCACTCAGGAGGAGATCAATCAGATCCGTCACGAACTGGGCTATGACCAGCCATTTCTGAAACGGTACTACGATTTTTTACTGGAGGTCGTCACCTTCGATTTCGGACATACCGAATCATCAGGAGAAAAAGTCACCAAGATCATGGCCCGGGCCATCCCTGTTTCATTGGTTCTCCAATTACCCGGTTTCATATTGGGAAACCTGTTCGGCGTTGTTCTAGGGCTGGTATCAGCCTTTAACAGAGGTCGGATAACGGATAAGTTAATCATGGTCTTTTCCGTTGTCGGGATGAGTATCAGTTTTTTAATCGTCTTAATCGGTTTTCAATTAATATTTTGCTCCTATTTTGGACTGAATTGGTTTCCGGTGACCGGTTGGTCGACGGAGTCGATCGGTGAGTACGCGTATTATGTTACAGTGCCAACCTTGGCAACCGTATTCGTTGCCCTGGGGTACAATACACGTTTTTATCGAGCCGTTTTAGTCGAGGAGATGAGTCGTGATCATGTTAGAACCGCCAAAGCTTATGGATGCGGACCGATGGAACTGATGTTCAAACATGTGCTGAAAAATGCCATGATACCAATTATCACTCGAATTGTTTTTACCCTGCCGTTTTTGATCATTAGCGGATCGTTTTTGATTGAGTATTTTTTCAGTATTCCCGGGATCGGCTATGAAACTCTAACCGCGATTGTCACAGGGGATTTACCGCTGGTAAAAGCAGTTGTTGTTAGTGTAGCGTTGCTTTATGTGTTGATGTTGATCCTGGTTGACATATTATATAAAACGGTTGATCCGCGTATTAGCTTGAAATAAGAGCGGTAAACAAAACACAGAATATCATCGGTCATTGATACCGGTTAGTGACTTTCAATTGAGTGAAAAAATCATGGAACATGAAACAAAATCATCAGAAACGGAAGAGCAAGTAAGTTATTCTCAGGAAAACCTGTGGAGTAAAGCCTTCTATAAATTCCGAAGGGATAAGTTCGGAGTGGTCGGTTTTATAGTGGTACTCGCCTATTTTTTAATTGCCTGTGGTGTTTGGGGAGGATTCATTGCCACCGATTGGGAAGAGATACAAGGTGATATGTTTGAACCTGTATCTCAGGAACATTGGTTCGGGACCAACCGCAACGGGCAAGACGTATTTGAGCGCACCTTGTACGGAACCCGCATCGCGTTTGAAGTCGGTATCACCGTTGCCATGATCAGTACCATCATTGGTGCCATTTTGGGAGGAGTGGCCGGGTATTTCAGCGGGACTTGGATTGACCAGTTGATTATCTGGCTTTATGGCACCCTCGATTCGATTCCGTTCATTCTTTTTGTGGCAGCCATCGCTTTTGCTTTGGGAGAACATCCTTTTGCGATGCATATTGCCATGATTTCGGTATTTTGGGTGTCAACCTGCACTTATATCCGTGGTGAATTTATCAAGATCAAAAACCTGGAGTACGTTGAATCCGCGAAAGCCATCGGTGTTCCCACCTATAAAATCATATTCAAGCACATCATGCCCAATACCTATCACATTTTGTTGGTGCAAATGACCATTGTCTTTGTTGCCGCGATAAAACAAGAGGTTATCCTGAGTTTTCTGGGACTCGGTATTAAAGAAGGAGTTAGCTGGGGGTTGATGTTTAGCACTGCCGGCGGTGAGGTTGGCGGCGGAATTTTAAACACCTTTTTGGCAGCGTCAGGATTTATGTTTTTTCTCGTTTTGGCATTTAACGTGTTTTCCGATGCGTTGCAGGATGCACTGGATCCCCAAAAAGTATGAGGCAAAAAGACATGGAACCACTATTGAGCATAAAAAATCTGGTTGTCGATTTTCATACGGATAAAGGGATCGCTCACGCAATCAATGATGTGAGTTTTAGTGTGAACAAAAGTGAAACACTGGGCGTTGTTGGCGAATCCGGTTGCGGGAAAAGCGTAACCGCTTTGACGGCGATGCGATTGATCCCTCTCCCGCCGGGCCGTATTGTTTCAGGAAACATCTTTTTCAATGGCAACGATATCTTGCAAAAAAGTGAAAAAGAAATGCGCGCCATTCGCGGAAAAGACATTTCGATGATCTTCCAGGAACCAATGACGGCCTTGAATCCGGTTTACACCATTGGCAATCAAATCTCATCGGTTATTCGGAATCATCAGAGCTTGTCTCGATCCGCGGCTCGAGAGTTAGCGATTGAAATGATGAAAAAAATCGATATTCCCATACCCGAGCATCGCTTAAAAGAGTACCCCCATCAATTATCCGGTGGCTTGCGCCAGCGGGTGATGATTGCCATGGCGCTATCTTGTAATCCTTCCCTGATCATTGCTGACGAACCAACAACCGCATTGGATGTGACGGTTCAATCTCTGGTCTTAAAAGAGATGAGGGAACTGCAACAAGAGTTTAATATGGCCATGATCATGATTACCCATGACATGGGGGTCATTTATGAGACTTGTCAGAAAGTCGTTGTCATGTATTGTGGAAAAATTATTGAAACGGCTGATGTGGAGACATTGTTTAAGCGACCCAAACATCCTTATACCGTTGGATTGTTAAATTCGGTCCCGAAAATCCGGAAAGAAAAAACAGCACAGCTTCCAACCATTAAAGGCATTGTTCCCGATTTACTCAATTTACCCAAGGGATGTAGTTTTGCCGATCGTTGTCAATTCGCGCAGGAAATGTGTCGCCAGGAATTACCGAAATTGAAATCAAATGCCGATCAAACACAAGTGGCATGTTTTTTTCCAAACGAAAGTTAATCGAAAGAAACCATGAAAAACCTTCTTGAAGTAAAGAACTTGGTTAAATTTTTCCCCATTCGCGGAGGCCTGTTTAACACGGTTGTCGACAATGTGAAAGCGGTGAATGATGTTAGTTTTTCCATTCAAGCCTCCCAAACTCTGGGCCTGGTTGGTGAATCCGGTTGCGGAAAGTCAACCTTGGGACGAGCCATTTTGAGATTGCATGAACCGACATCCGGGCAAATAATCTTCGAAAACGAGAACATCGCTAATCATCCCAAAAAGCGGATGTTGATGATCCGGGAAAAAATGCAGATCATTTTTCAAGATCCCAACGCATCTCTGAATCCCCGTATGACGGTTAAAGAGATTGTTCAGGAACCATTGAATGTTCATCAGGTTGGGAAAAAATCCGATCGCGTCACGATGGTCGATCGTTTGCTCCGTCGGGTTGGCATTCTTGAGTCCGCCAAAAGCCGATATCCTCACGAATTTTCCGGTGGTCAGCGCCAGCGGATTGGCATTGCCCGGGCACTGGCCTTAAATCCAAGTTTTATCGTGGCGGATGAGCCAGTATCCGCATTGGATGTGTCCGTGCAATCATCGGTGCTGAATCTGATCTCAGAGCTACAGAATGATATGGGTATTGCCTTTCTTTTCATATCCCATGATTTGTCAGTCATACACCATATTTCTCATGATGTGGGAGTGATGTATCTTGGCAAATTGGTGGAAATTGCTTCGGCCAATGACTTATACCACAATCCGAAACACCCCTATACGAAAGCCCTGTTGACTTCTATTCCTGAAATAGATTTTGAAAAAAAACGTGACCATGTGTACCTAGATGGTGACGTCCCCTCTCCGGTCAATCCACCATCCGGGTGCTACTTTCATCCCAGGTGTCCGAAAATCATGGAAATTTGCGAGACGGTCCCGCCGGTCCATACAACCACCAAGACCGATCATGGTGACCATAGTGTTTGCTGTCACTTGTACTCGCAAGAAAATTCTGGTCGGATTCATCAAGTGTAAGCCGAACGATCGCCTAACCAGCGGAAGTCGGGAAAGATGAACCCAATTTCCTCAATTTTTTTTTGAGAATCCAAATGCTGCATGACCATTCGTAAAGCAGAAGTATTATTTAGACGGAACATCCCACAATCACTATCAATCCATAAACAGACAAAGAACCAAACTTTCGCTGGCTCATTTCATCGCAATCCATTATAAATCAGACAGATCAATCAAAAATCGGATTATCGTATCCGTCTATCACGGTATCGGATGGATTGGGATTGAAAAACCAATGTGGTAACTGGTCAGCTAATTTTTCTCTGGTGGCTCCATAGTCTCGAAGAGCTATGGAGTCTGTAT
>CAZJUM010000072.1:0-12548 GCA_964549175.1 uncultured Pseudomonadota bacterium
ACCAAATCTCTGTAGACTGTCTCATGTAGGCGGATTAACAAAAATCCGTCAAAAATCTTGTCAAGTAAAAAATGAACTTTTTTGCACTTTTTAAATAAGTTCTGAATAGATACTCACGTTTTTAAAATTATAACTACCTTTGGCCATCGATTTTTGTCTTTCATTAAATGTTTTCTACAATTTCACGCAGTTAAAAGGCGCGCTAAATCTTGCCCCAATCTGATTTTTTCAAAAAACAGATATGCTAGGCGGCTTTATATGGTCTATTTTCGCCATATGCCTTTCGATACTTTCAGCGTCTTATGTCTTTCTTTCGGTTCCGCTCTTAAACAATCGCGCCGAAAATGCCGATCGCAACATAGCGATGGAATCCAAAACTAATCTTTTATCTCCGCATTTTTTTTAGACCTTGGTTTTGCAAAGATAATGACGCATTGATGTGTGTCAACTATCCTTGAGAACCCATTTTTTTATTTGCTCGAATTGTAAAACTTCCATATGTTTCATACAGTTGAAGTGTGTAATAAAAACCAACTTATTTTAGTTTGTTGCCCAATAGGGCGGTTGGGAGAGGGTAATTCGTCAAATACCCCTTCTGGTAAAAAAGGCGAAGCTTCTGCCGCGCGAGTTTGATGAGTATTTTGGCATCCTGGCCAGCATTTCCGCATTATGTTGACCCCCAAGTGACAGATCATTTTGGGGTAGTCTTAAATGTAGGGACCCTCTTATTTATTCCAAATCGTCAACAGAACGGAGATTGAAAATGGATATGTCCTTTGCTGACAAATCATCCCAGAAGTTGTTGAATAAATCGAAGAAGAAAATATCGACAATGTATGGGATCGATCCGAAGCGCAAAAACCCCAATGTAAACTCGAGAGTTTAGGAATTTGTTGCCGACATCGCGATATGGGAGCTCGTAGAATTAATCCATCCGGAAACAATCGAACCCTGGGAGTATGTGGCGCCACTGCTGATACGATCGCGGCTCGACACATTGCTCGTATGATCGCATCGGGAACTGCCGCCCTTTCAGACCACGGATTGGAAGTTGTCGATACAACGGTTGTGACCATATCAATTCCGAATTCCTTGTACTTTAAACAATGAGAAGAAATCAAAAAGTATTGCCGAAGAATATGGTATTGATACCACAAGCAAAGACACTCAGCGACTTGGAAAAGAAGTGGTTCTTAAGCCAGTGTTATATGGACAGTCTTTTCCGGTCGAAGACTGTGAGAAAACTCATCATTCATTAAACTAAAACCTAACCTAAGGAGAAAAATATGTCACAAATCATTGCAACAGCCGCCATCAGGGGAGCGCATGCGATGGTGGCGCGCGCGGAAGCGGATTTAGCGAAGGCTATTGAAGCGAAAGGGAAAGATGCACCCGTCGCATATCCGAATACGGCCTATTACCTACCGATCATGCTGTTATTTCTGGGACAAAAAGTCACTAAACTGGGTGATTTGGAAGAATCGCTGGCAGAAGCAAAAAAGCTGCTGGGAGTGATTCCTACCGAAGAAATGTGGCTCCCCTATCTGGGGGATACATTGAATTCCGGCGTGGCAACACTACTTGCGGAAGAAATCATTGAGTCATTGAAATACCCCGTGAAACCGGTTTCCGGAGAGGACTTCTGGCTTGGGTTCACCGGAGATAACATTCTTCGACTTCAAGGTATCAAGCTGGTGGATGGTCGGATGCCTGGTTTTGCCGCCATTGTCGGATGCACGGAAACCAATGAGGAAGCAGTGACACTGATTCGTGATCTTCAAGAAAAGAGTATTCTGGTATTTATTGCCGGTAATACCAATGGCCGGTCTATTGCTGATCAGCTTTATGAAGAAAATATCGAAATGAACTGGGATACGTATGTCGTCCCGTATGGCAGAGATACCACAGCCGCGATTCACGCCCTAAACTTCGCGGCCCGATCCGCCATGACATTCGGCGGGGTTGAACCAGGAGATTTAAAAGCAGCTCAAGAAATTCTAATGTACAACAAAGAGCGCGTGTTCGCGTATGTTATGGCCTTGGGCGCCGATAAAGGGGTGAACGGATCTCAGTTGATTACGGATGAAAAATATGCGACGGCGGCCGGAGCTATTAATTTCGGATTCCCGGTTATTGCTGATGTTGGCATCCCAGAAATCAGACCAACCGGTATCTGCACCTATGAGCATGTGATTTCCGGTGTGAAGTTGGATGAGATTGTCAGCCGGGCCATCGAACTTCGTGGTTTGACGATCAAGCTGGAAAAAGTTCCGATACCAGTAGCGTTTGGCGCGGGATTCGAAGGTGAACGAGTAAGAAAAGAGAACATGTTTGTTCAGTTTGGTGGTAAGTATACCGATGCTTTTGAGCTACTCCGCATGAAACCGATGGAGGAAGTTGAGGATGGCAAAATCGAGGTCATTGGTCCTGAGGTTGATCATATGACCGAAGGTGAGGCATATCCGCTCGGAATTGTCGTTGATGTCGCCGGTCGTGATTTTCAATCGGATTTTGAAAGCGTGCTGGAAAGAAGGATTCATGAATTTATTTCTTGCGCCAATGGCATATTTCATATGGGCCAACGATCCATTATTTGGGTCAGAATAAGTAAAGATGCGCGTGAGAAGGGATTTAAGATTAAGGATTTTGGTGAGATCCTAATCGCCAAATTGCATGATGAATTCAGTCGTATTGTCGACCGTATTCAGGTGACATTGATTACCGATGTCGCAAAAGCCGCTGAAATGCTGAAAGTTGCCAAATCCACTTATTCTTATCGGGATGATAAAATCGGTGGTATGACAGATGAGGATGTTGACCAGTATTATTCATGTGAGCTTTGCCAGTCATACGCGCCCAACCATACCTGTATCGTGACACCTCAGCGCCTCGGACTTTGCGGCGCCTACACCTGGCTGGATTGTAAAGCTTCACACCAGATCAATAAACACGGTCCTAACGCACCCGTTGATAAGGGGGCGACTGTTGATGGTCGATTAGGTCAGTGGGATAATATTAATGATTTTATCGCAACCAAATCCAATGGTGCCTTCCAGAAATTTAGCGCGTATTCAATCATGGAAGATCCGATGACTTCCTGTGGTTGTTTCGAATGTATCGCGGCGATTGTCCCGGAAGCCAACGGTATTATGGTTGTGGATCGAGACTTTCTGGGCATGACACCCGTCGGAATGACTTTCTCCACCCTTGCCGGCCAGGTCGGTGGCGGACTACAGGTTCCCGGGTTTACAGGAATTGGCAAGTTATATATCAGCAGCCCAAAATTTATCTCGGCTGAAGGTGGTCAATCAAGAATTGTTTGGATGTCCAAACAATTGAAAGACGAAGTGAAAGACAGACTGAGACCACTATTGGAGAGTATCGGACAAGCAGATCTGTTTGATAAGATAGCAACAGAGGAAGACGCGGATGACCCGGAAAAATTAGTCGAGTTTTTGACTAGTGTAGGACACCCGGCTCTTGAGATGGAATCATTATTTTAACGAGGAGAACACCCGCGCTTCAACTTGTTGAGGTGCGGGGCAAACAAAAAGGAGAAAAATATGGCCTTAACAGGTATGCAGATATATAAAAACCTCCCGAAAACAAATTGTAAGGAGTGTGGTTTTCCCACATGTATGGCGTTTGCAATGCAGGTGGCTGCCGGTCAAAAAGCTCTCGCGGATTGTCCGGAAATCTCTGACGACGCGGTATCATCGTTGTCTGAAGCCTCTGCACCTCCAATGAAATTGATCAAAGTCGGAACCGGTGACAATGCCTTTGAGATCGGTCAGGAAACCGTTTTATTTAGACATGAGGAAAAATTCCATCGCCCTACTGGCCTTGCGATTCGTATTCCAGCGAGTTTATCAGATGACGAAACTACCGCGAAAATTGAAACAATCAACAAAGTGCGGTTTGAACGCATAGGCGCAATTATTGAGCCCAGACTGATCGCGCTTGAAGTCGATGGTGTTGATGCGGTAACTCGCGCAAAACTGGCGGCTGAAAAAAGTACCAAAGCAATTATTCTGCTCGGCAAAGATACCGGGAATCTAATTGCCGCGGCTGAAGCAATCAAAGATAAAAAGCCTCTTATTTACCACGCCGAAGCTGCCAATGTCGAAGATCTTGCCAAACTGGCCGCTGGCTCAAAGCTTCCGCTGGCAGTCGCCGGAAACAGCATGAGTGAGCTGGCTGAAGTCACCCAGAAAGCCAAAAAAGCGGGTGCTGAAGAATTACTGCTTGCCTTTAAATCTGATAAGATCGGAAATACCGTCAGGGCGTTGACCCAATCACGACGGGCTGCGTTGAAACATAAATTCAGAGAGCTGGGATACCCGACCATATGTGAATTACCAACATCCTCTTCGGAAGAGGAAACCGTCGCCGCTGGTATTGTGGCCGCTAAATATGCGGGAATCACTATTATCAATGGCGCCGAGCCTTGGGAATTATTGCCCGTTTTAACTCTTATCCAGGATGTATACACTGATCCTCAGACACCGAATACTGTTGAAGCCAAGCTTTATGAGATTGGTGATGTAAATGAAAACTCTCCGGTGATGTTTACTTCAAATTTTTCACTCACATATTTTAGTGTGGCGGGTGAGGTGGAACGCAGTAAAGTCCCTTCATACATTTGTGTCGTTGACACTGAGGGACTCGGTGTGTTGAACGCCTGGGCAGGGGATAAAATATCATCTGAGAAGATCGCAAAAGCCCTGACTGATCAGGAAGTTGGCGATAAGGTGAAACATCGCAAGCTGATTATTCCCGGATTACTCCCCATGTTTCGGGCTGAGATCGAGGATATATCAGAATGGAAGGAAGTCATTATCGGTCCGGAAACAGCCAAAGAAATTCCTGGTTTCTTAACCAGTCTATAGGATTGATTGAATGGCTAAATACACCGTAATGTTTTATCCTCAGGCATGGTCAACTCGTGTAGAAGAGGGAACGACACTGCTGGAGGCTAGCGCCAAATCCGGTATCGCCATAAATAATCTATGCGGTGGTGATGGAATTTGCGGTCGGTGTAAGATGATTGTAAAGTCAGGAAAAGTGGCTGGTGAAGGGACGTCCAAGCTGAGTAGGGAGGAAATCAAGGCCGGTTATGTACTGGCTTGTGAGGTAAAGGCTCAAAGTGATTTGGTGGTGGAAATTCCCAAAGAAGTCTGGGCCAAAGAAAAAGTTATCGCCAATAAGGACGCGAAACGCTTTAGTGATTTACAATACGAATCAACATTCGCTAAGCGCTATCAGTCCAAACCGATTGTCATAAAGCTCTATATGGAGGCTGAAAAGCCAAAACTGGCCGAGGTGTCGTCAGATCATCATATTATTTGCGAACATATAAGACAAAATCTGCAGGTCGAATCGATGCAGACCGGGCTAAAAATTATCAAAAATGTGCCCAAAATCTTACGTAATTATGATTATCGGATCACCTTAACAATTGGCTTACGACGTCAAATCGCGGAAGTCATGAACCTGGAGGGAGGTAATACCGCTGATAAAAATTTCATGATCATCGTTGACATGGGAACCAGCACGGTTGTCGCTCACCTGGTCAATGCCAAAACGACGGAAACGATGGATGCCAGGGCGTGTTTTAATTCTCAAGGCGCTTATGGTCGAGAAGTCACCGGTCGGATGATACGCGCGGAAAAACTGGGTGTGGAAGAACTTCAGAAACTATTGGTCGAAGATATCAACAAGCTGATCGAAGACTTGTGTACTGCCAATGATATTGAGCTGAGAGACATCACCGCAGTAGTTTGCGCGGGAAATACCATTATCACTCATTTCTTACTGGGACTTTCCACCGATAACATTCGACGTTTTCCTTACACGCCAGTCTCATTAATTCCTCCGCCCTTAAGAGCGGCTGAAGTTGGTATCGCGATCAATCCTCGCGGGCTGTTATATGCTCTTCCGGGAATCAGCGGATGGGTTGGAAGCGATTTAACAGCCGGAATTCTAGCCACTGAAATGCATCGGAATGAAAAACTGAGCTTATTGGTAGATATCGGAACCAATGGTGAAATCATTTTGGGAAATCGGGAATGGTTAATCGCTACCTCGGCATCCGCGGGTCCGGCACTTGAAGGTGCGGGTGTTGAATGTGGGATGAGGGCCGAGATCGGTTCCATCGAAAAGGTATTTGTCAAAAATGGCGAAATTCTGTATCAAACCATCCATGATAAACCTGCTGTTGGACTCTGCGGTTCGGGGATTATCGATATGATCAGTGTTTTACTTGAACAAAAAATCATCGATCGATCCGGTAAATTTATATCGGATAGCCATAAGTCAATTATTTATAGAAATGGATTACCATATTTCATTTTAGTGGATAGTAAACAAGACCGCAGTAAGAAGTCGATCTATTTCTCCGAGAAGGATCTTGAAAATGTAATTGTCGCTAAAGCGGCAATATTCGCGGCGATCAAGATCTTATTAAAACGCTTGGAGCTCAGTTACGACGAGATTGATAAAATCTATCTGGCCGGGGCTTTTGGAAGTTATTTGGATATCGATAATTCCATTAATATCGGTTTGATTCCTCCCTTACCGAAAGAAAAGATCGAGTTCGTGGGAAATACGGCGATCAAAGGCGCTAAATTAGCGGCATTTTATCAAGAAGCGTTTCATGAAATTGATGAGATACGAACCAATACAACTTACTATGATTTAATGGGAGCGAATGATTATGTGGAAGAATTTAAGAAAGCCATGTTTTTACCCCATACAGACATCAATTATTGGGGGAATAAATAATGGCTAAGAGTATTGCTGTCGCGGGAAAAGGTGGAACCGGAAAGTCAAGCGTTGCAGCTTTAATTGTCAGCTCGTTAGTGAGCCGTGACATGGGACCTGTTCTGGCCATTGACGCTGATCCGGACTGTAACCTGGGAACATTGCTGGGTCGAAAAACTCGACAAACCATTGGTGATTTGAGAGATGATCTGCTCAAGGAGATCAAGAATTTTCCGGCGGGAATGACCAAAGCCAACTATATCGAAATGGGCTTGCATGAAATTATCGAAGAAGGCGATGGTTTCGATTTAATTACCATGGGAAAAGGAGAAGGAGCCAGTTGTTATTGTTTTATCAATAGTCTGATCCGTAAATTTTGCGATGATTTAACGCCATCTTATCAATGGGTGGTGATCGATAATGAAGCGGGGCTTGAGCATCTTAGTCGACGTACCACGGTCGATATCGACGGACTAATTACCATAGTGAACGAAAACCCTCTCTCTTTTGATTGTGCCTCTCAAATAGAGAACATCACAAAAGAGATGAAAGGTCGGATAACACGAAACTACCTCATAACCAGTCAAATTAAGGAAGAAAGAATAACAATGGTTCATGAGAGAGTTGCTCAATTAAACACAGAGTTGTTATGTGATATTCCCTATAGTTTCAAATTAGAGGAAACGATCTTTTTAGGAAAACCAGTTAAAGAAATGATCGGAGATCCGGTAATGGACGCTATTAATTTAATAATTGACAGAATTGGAGGTGAAAATGGGAGTTCCTAATTTAAAAGAGAACTGGAAAAACAATATTAACGAAGTGATCATCGGAGCCACCAAAGATCAGGGCGGGACACGAGCCAGCACGATCACTCTCGGTGGACAAAATGCGCTTCCCTTTATGAGCTTTGAGGGTGAGATTCCAAACAAACCGGTAATAGCCGGTTATGTCGCCGATATCGTTCCAGATTGGCCGGATGTGCTGAAAAACGCCATCGGAGGCGAAATCAATGATCCCATCGAATGGGCTCAGAAATCGGTTTCGGAATTTGGTGTGGAAGCCGTCAATATGAGATTTTTAGGCGCTTCACCCACTGAAAAAGATAAGTCCCCTGAAGAATGTGCCAAAACAGTTGAGGCCCTTTTGAAAGCTGTAGACGTTCCCTTAATTTTATGGGGATGCGGGGACGATGAGAAAGACAACACAGTGCTTCCGGAAGTCTCTCAAGTCGCGAAGGGTGAGAATTGTTTGATCGGCTCCGCCAAGGAAACAAACTATCAAACCATCTCAGCAATTTGCAAAGCGGATAAACATAAAATAATCGCTGAAGCACCGGTTGATATCAATATTGGCAAACAGGTGAACATTTTGTTGCAAGATGACGGAATGGACTTGAAAGAAGTGGTGATGATTCAAGCAACCGCCGCTTTGGGATATGGTTTTGATTATGTATACACAATTCTGGAACGTGCCAGAATAGCTGGCCTTCAAGGCGATAATCTGATGGCTTCGCCGCAATTGTGTGATGTCGGAGGTGAGGTTTGGCGAGTTAAAGAAGCGACGGTAGATGAAGATATTCTCACGGGTTGGGGTGTTTTGGAAAAAAGAGGACCAATGTGGGAAGCCGTTTGCGCCGGTGGTTATTTACAAGCGGGAGCAGACCTTTTAATTATGGCTCATCCACGAGCTATTAAAATTATTCGATCGACAATCGACAATCTTCAGTAAGGAGTGGCAAATGATTTTTATTGGTGAAAGAATTAACACCGGTTTTAAAGAAGTTAAAGATGCTGTAATCAATAAAGACGGCGACGTTTTGAGAGAAATCGCCCAAAAACAGGAAAAGGCTGGTGCCACCTATTTGGATGTCAATCTTGGTGCTGTTTCCAGTAATCCGGATGACCTGTGTTGGATGATTGAAGAAGTTCAGAAAGGAACCGATCTTCCAATCTCCATTGACAGCAACAAAGTCAACATGCTGAAAGCCGCGATTCCTTTGTGTAAAAAGCCACCATTGGTGAACTCCATAAACGCGGTTGAAGCTAATTTAGATGCGATTTTGCCAACAATTAAGGAATATGATGCCTCGATCATCGGCTTGGTGATGGATGAAGGCGGTAGCCCTAAATCAGCGGATAAACGGGTGGAAAACGCGGGTCGAATTTTCGCGAAGTTGATGGAACATGAAATCGGTCCGGATAAACTCTTCCTGGACCCTATCGTTATGCCGTTAAAATTCATGCAAGACCAGTCAAAAGAAATACTGTCAGCGACACAGCAATTTGGTCTTTTCTCTGACCCCCCGTGTCATATTGTTTGTGGATTGAGTAATATTTCCAATGGTACGACGAAGAAAAAACTGATCAATCGGACATTCGCAGTAATGATGGTTGCCAATGGTTTAGACGCGGTGATTATGGATGTAAACGATACTGAACTGGTTGACGCGATTTTAACTGCTGAATTGGTATTGAATAAGTCAATTTACGCTGATTCATATTGCGAGGCGTTTAGAAGCTAAGCACAGTTTTAGAGCCTGTTAATTCTTTGATCTGCCATCAAACTTAATATTTTTGTTGAGTGGATTAAAGAGTTTATGGCAGTTCCACTTAAGCAAGGATAATTTGCCATCCGATTCCGCGACATTTCTCCTCATATCGTCACACAGGTGACAGCTTAACACACAAAAATGTTATATGATTAGTCCGATCGCATGATTTGGACTCTCCGATAGCTCGTAATAATAAACCTTCGATCTAAAATCAGAAATCTAAAATATCGCTATGTCATTAAAATCTGGTCAGGAAGAGGCTGTCCGCTTGGCGACAGAAAAGCTGAAAGCCATTGACTTCATCACTCGATGTCAACATGTAGGATTACCGACCCCCACTGAGGAAGGAATCAAATTTCGAGCATTCGGGACAAATTTACTATTTCGAATTCCATCCTTTGAACTCATTAAAACAGATAGTGGTAACGCAGCAAAACTCAGTGAACGATTGTTGGTGATGCGTTATTTACTGCTGGAAACCCCACTAAAAATCACCGGTGAGCGTGTTTCATTCAAAGTTTATTCAGAAGGTCAGTTTTACTGGGTCCCATTCATGGCTCGGACGGTGAATCCATTAGCCGAAAGAATCGGAAATGATCTGGAGTTGTTAAAAAAACATCTGGATCGTTTTGATTGGGAAGAAGAGGAAATGGGTGATTTCAGCGCGAAAATCCATCTCATTGGCAAGCTGGACATGATTTTGGTGTATCACCTGGGTGACAATGAATTCCCACCCGAAGCCAATATACTCTTTGATTCGTGTATTAAAGGTGTCTATTTGGCGGAGGATGCGGCTGTCCTTGCCGGTCGGATATGTATTGGGTTATTGTAAAATCTGATTATGTACTATTAACATTATAATTTGCCAATAATGCCTGTCATCCCCGCGAATGCGGGGATCCGGGAAAAATAATCGATATGATCATCGGAAATGTCTTGTCATCCCCGCGAATGCGGGGATCCAAAAAACCGTTTGGAACATTAGCATTATATTGCCAAATTTCTGCTTTCACGGGAATGACAGGGGGTGATCAAAGCAAAGAGGCTGCGAATTATACATAATCATATTATATAATATGGCAATCTTAAATCAAAAAATTGATGAGTATCTTAAAAGTTGTTTGCTGTATTTTTGCGGCAATTAACTTTAAAAAACCCTAGCCAATTCATCCGGACTGAATTTTTGAGAACACGTGCGCCAACGATAAATTGAGATTGATATGAATACAAGTTTTCGCTGTCCGGGTCAGGATAAAAGATTCTGGCAAGTCAAGGACATTATTGAGATTAAATGCCCATATTGTTCCTCAATGATCGAGTTCTGGAAAGATGATCCCATGCGCTATTGCACCGGCTGCGGTGAATTGATCAATAACCCTTCCATCAATTTAAACTGTGCCAAATGGTGCAAAACAGCTGAAGAGTGCCTGGGCGACATTCCCGAGGAAGCCATAGCCGCCTCTCCTATTATTGAACGACTGAAAGCTCTATTGCACAAAAAATTGTCATCAACCCCCAGACGTATGCAAAACGCTTTGGATGTTTTGCTGCAGGCAGAAGCAATGATGATCAAAGTGCCAGGGAACCCATCTTTGATCAAACCGGCAAGCTTATTTATTGGGGCTCTGCTTTCGCCGCGAAATGAGGAACTTGACAACATCGAAAGTCCGATCGGCGACTCCGCGGATTGGGTCTTATTGCTTGAACAATCGGGGATGGAAGATGATACAACGAAAGAGAAGATCGCCGGATCAGTACAATCTATCCTTGACGGAGAATTCATTGACACCAAGGATTACGCCATCATCTGGGATGCGACACAATTACAACGTCTGGAAATTTTAAATTTAAAAGATCCGACAACAGATATTGCGTTGAAACTATTGAATGCCATCAAAACCGATTGTGGCAAACAGATGGCCAAGCGCTTTCGAGATCAAGACTGACAAACCATCCCATTAATGCGGCGCGATCATTTAATGCGATAACTGTGCATCCACTCGAATGATGGACTCAGCAACTCGAATGCCAACCAATGCTTAGATGTAAGCACAGTGTAGGTTTTAAGATAGATTTTTTTGAGGGTGAAGTCAGCTGAACGCCTCACCCTTCATATGATTGCCAATATCGGACGCGACTAAAACTGAAATGCTATCAAAAGAAGCTTACTCAAGGTAAACACAGAGGACATGAGGTATTCTAATCTGTTATGAGATTTTAACATTGAAATGGTTCTTATTTAGGATGGAATTAGTTTTATGGCCTCCGGAATTATGAGAAATGGATACATCTCCTTACCTTTAGATTGGCCATAAAATGGTTTACTATTTTAACTTCGATTTCTTTTTTTTAAGTGATGATTGTTTCAGGTCAGATTCAGTTTTTTTCATCACTCGCTTTAGACTCTCTTTTGCCGCTGTCAGATGGCGTCGCATGAGTATGCCCGCCAGTTCGTCATCACATTCCTCAATAGCCCGGAGAATGCGTCGATGTTCTTCCAACGCTTGAGTGGCACGGCCAGACACATATTGATGTTGTCTTCGACAAATTCGCAAACGAGGATATAGATCATCACACAAAATCTTGAACAGAACCGGATTTCCTGAATGTTTTGCTATAACATAGTGAAAATCGAGATCTTCGGTGGTTAGAGCATACACATCCGGGTCATTCGCCTCCATTTCTCTGCTGTGACGTTTGAATAGATTATTAAGCACTGACTTTTCATCTGTCGACATTCGTTTAGCTGCCGATTGCACTGCTGAAACCTCTAAAGACAAGCGAACCTCTAAGAGATTTAACATATCTTCCAATGCATGGTGTTTGACTTTTGCTCCGGCATTTGGAGAAAAAACCACCAATTGCCTTTCCGATAATCTTCTCAGTGCTTCACGAACAGGACCTCTGCTAACATTGAATTTTAGAGCGATATCCGCTTCGTTAAGTTTTTCTCCGGCTTCAAGTTTTCCTTGTATAATTTTTTCACTAAGTTGATCCGCTAAAACTTCGGAACGCTCACGAGATTGAGTTTTGTTCATATTGTTTACAATATTAATATAAGAAGGCAAAAAACCCGTTATTTTTTTAAATAAATCTTAATTTTGTTGACAATATAAGTCTGGTTTCGTATTTATTACGCATGTTATGTGTTGAAGTAAAGACATATTATCAAATATCAAACGTATCTATTCAGAACTTATTAAAAAAGTGCAAAAAAGTTCATTTTTTACTT
>CAZJUM010000073.1:0-12292 GCA_964549175.1 uncultured Pseudomonadota bacterium
AAAGGGATATTGCTGCTTAACTTTTTTGAACACAACATTTGACTATATCTCAAAAAAAGACACTCAGGTTTTTAGGGAACTCGCTGATCGGGTTTTTAAAATAATTGAAGCCCAGAAGAAGTGCCGCCGCCACTCAGATTCGCGGAGATATTGCGGGGAGGCGAGCTACCGCTTGTCCGCGCGCCTCGAATAAATTGACGTGATACCAATCCTGAACAGCGTTTTATAAGCGGGAAACCCGGACCAGCTTCTTCTGCTTTTCCCCCCTCAAAAGGGAGGCGGAACTCTCCGTAATCTTAGCGTTCAGCAGGCGGATAGGAGCCTGTCAATCGCTTTTTATCAGAGGAATAACGGATACCGGTGTGTATCGATCGCTTGTGCTGTCGTCGCCCAGCTGACCATACAGATTACGCCCCGTTGCCCACAAGCTGCCGTCACTTTTCAGGATCATAGTGTGATATTGCTTGGCTGAGACAGCGTCCACATCACCCATCACCTGCTCCGGTACTAAGATATAGTCTATGGTCTCGCTAAAACCCAGCTGACCATAATTCCAACCTGTTGCCCACAAGCTGTCGTCACTTTTCAGGATCATGGTGTGGCTATACCCGGCCGAGACAGCTTTCACATCACCCGTCGCATTTACCAGTACCGGTGTGGTGCGATCGCTTCTGGTGCCACCGCCGAACTGACCCCAAAGATTCAAACCCGTTGCCCACAAGCTGTCGTCGCTTTTCAGGATCATGGTGTGAGCACCTCCGGCCGAGACAGCGGCCACTCCACTCGTCATATCTACCACTGCTACCGGTGTGTCGCGATCGTTTGTGCTGTCATCGCCCAACTGACCCGAAAGATTCCAACCCGTTGCCCACAAGCTGCCGTCACTTTTCAGGATCATGGTGTGGCTATACCCGGCCGAGACAGCTTCCACATCACCCGTCACATCTATCTCTACCGGTGAGTAGCGATCGCTTGTGCTATCATCCCCCAACTGACCATATTCATTATTCCCCGTTGCCCACAAGCTGTTATCGCTTTTCAGGATTATGGTGTGATAATACCCGACCGAGACCTGGCTTACCGAGCGCTCCCAAGAGGCATACAATATCTGGTCGGAATAATCCATGGCTATCTCTTCATTTTCCCGGTAGTTATCCCCATCACCATTCGCGTTAGTATTCCATCCGTCCCAAACCATGCCCTCTCTGGCCAGATTATTATCGTTTCCGGAAACCGTTATTGGATTTCCCCCATCGGAACCCCAGACGGTAACCGCGTCAGGAACATCCCCCCCGTCCGCTCCGTTGGGATCGTAACTTAAAGTATAATCGATGGCTGTCCACTGGGCGTACAGGGTTAAATCGCTGGTTGTGGTATAACTTTCGCCAGCTGTATAATCTTGCCCGCCACCACTCGCGTCAGTATTCCAATTCGCGAACGTATAGCCAAGCTTCTCAAGATCTGTTGTCGCGTCTATCGTGAAATACTCCTCGGCAACAACATAGATAGTAGCGGGAGGGATCCCTGAATTCGCTTCGTTGCCATCGAAACTTATTTCGTAAAGCCAATCATACTGGGCATACAGGGTGATATTCGTGGTTCCTATGGACAAACTATCTCCCGGGGATAGGTCGCTTCCGCTGCCGTCTGCCGCGGTATTCCAAGCCATAAAGCGGTGTCCTTCCAAGCTAAGTTTCGCGTCAAAAACTTTTGCTGTTTCCCCTTTGATATACGCCGTTCCGTCTACCGGCGCGGAACCGGAATCCGCCCCGTTGTCATCATAGCTCACCGAGTAGCTTTTCTCCCATCGGGCGTATAAGCTCACTTCAAGCCCATCTTCCCGCTCCTTTCCCAAAATATCCAAAAGCTCACCCACAGTGATTGTCTGCCCTAACGCGAAATCAATCCCGGTGCCATTCTCTTGGGTATTCCACCCCATTAAACGATATTCTTCCCTGTCAAGACCCAACTCATCGCCCGGAAGGGTAATGCTCTCATCCGCGGTATAAGAGCTCTCTTCGGGCAGGTCGCCGCTGCCACTATTTGCGCTAAAACTGAGACTAACGCTGCCGGAAGTGCTTGTCTCCTCACTGTTATCAGAGGTATCCGCGCACCCCGTCAGAGTGATTGAAAGTATCATGAAAAAAATAAAGAGTCGCGTCACAGCGCTGGCTGTGGTTTTCACTTCCGGATTTTTAACTAATCGATTGATTCTCATTAGTGGCCTCACATTAAGGAAATTCGAGCTCAGATCTTCATTTCATGGCTGCCGTCTGTTCTCCCGCCATACTTTTTCCTGAAAAAAGCAAACAGGTTTTTATCTAAAATAAAATGAGAAGTTTTGTCCAGAATATACGAATTGCTTTAAAATAGCACCCCAAAAACCGGAAACGGGTGACAATCAATTCACCTAAATATATGCGAAGATGACCGTATATCGAATTTTTCCGATACTTCGGTATCTATGTGATGTGATACTTGCACTCCCATTTCGAATGACTTAGGCTTTTTGGTGTAATCATTGAAATCTCTCTTTTTATGAACTTTGAGCGGCTCATATCGAGAGAGATTTCTTAAATTCCTGTAACTGTCAAACTTTGATGGTCCACCCAGTAAAACTGGGGTTTACCTAACTGCAATTAATGCGGGAAAGGCAGACTACATCATGAGGTTAACGGCAATCAAATCCATGCTATTAATTCACCTTTTCCGTCAGTGCGCTATGAAAATAACCATAAAAGCTACCGCAAAAACAATTAGCCCTGCAGCGACAATTAAAAATATCTTTCTATTTTGCCTTTAAGCTTTTTTGATTTACGGCAGCATGGTTTAAGCTCTTTTTATGATAGTTTTCGGTTTTCCGATTGAATTTTTATCACATTACGGAGCTGTTATCTATCCGAAACGACCGCCAGACTACTTATTTTATGGGGTTCACTTCAATTCAAGGGGGGCGAAACTTGAGTTAATAACTCTTATGGAGAAGAAAATATGAGTATCAAACAACAAATTTTAGATAAAAGCAAAGAATATCGTGATTACACAGCGCAAAATCTTTCCGAAATGGTTAAAATTCCTTCTTACAGCGGTAAAGAAGAGGAGGTATGTAAAAAAATCAAAGAAATGTGCGAAGAAGCAGGTTTTGATGAGGTTCGTGTCGATGGATTGGGAAGTGTTGTGGGGCGAGTGGGTAATGGTCCTAAAAAAATCGCATTCGACGCTCATATCGATACCGTTGAGGTGGGTGATCCGAGCCAATGGGATTTAGATCCATTTTCCGGGAAAATCGCTCATGGTAAAATTCACGGACGCGGAACTTCTGACCAGAAAGGAGGAGCTGCCTCCATGATCACTGCGGGTCGAATTCTGAAAGAATTGGGATATAGTGGTGAGTATAGCGCGTACTTTACCTTCACTGTGATGGAAGAAGACTGTGACGGTATGTGTTGGAAATACCTGATTGAGGAAGAAAAACTGGTCCCGGATTACTTCGTCAGTACCGAACCTACCAGTTGCCGATTGTATCGCGGGCACCGTGGTCGTATGGAAATGGTTTGTCAGTTTAAAGGATTGTCCTGCCATGGTTCGGCACCTGAGAGAGGAGTGAACGTTGCTTACAAACTGGCCCGAGCTGCCCTGGCCATGGAAAAACTGAATGCTGATCTTCAACCCGATGATGATAATTTCTTGGGAAAGGGAACCATCGTCGTTTCACAGATTGAGGCTCGTGGACCGTCTCAGTGTGCTGTTCCGGATGAGGGGATGATTTACTTGGATCGTCGTTTGACATGGGGTGAGGATGCCGAGCTGGCTATTAAACAGGTTAGAGAGTATATGGGTGACGATGTGGAAAGCGTTGAGATGCCTGAGTATACCAAACGCGGATACCGAAACCTCGACTATGGTCAGGAACTGTATTTCCCAACTTGGAAAATCCCGGCACACCACCCATTAGTGCGAGCCGGTGAAAAAACATATGAGGAGTTGTACGGTAAAAAACCGGTAACCGACAAGTGGACATTCTCAACCAACGCTGTGGCGACATGTGGCCGACACAAGATCCCATCTATCGGTTTTGGTCCCGGTGATGAGGATCAAGCGCATGCACCCAACGAAATCAATCGGGTTGACGATCTTGAGATTTGCGTCGCTTTCTATGCGTTATTACCTTACACTTTGGATAAGCAATGAGATTTCAATATATCTGTAGCGACTGCGGCAAACACTATGAGATCTCCCCTGAGATGATGGTTTGCCCCATATGTTGCGCGAATCAAGACCTGAGAAAACCGCTGCGCGGAATTTTGGAAGTTGCATTGGAAGGCGAGGTAACCACCAATTTCGATATTTTCGATCTGTTGCCAGTCGAGAGAAAGTATTTCCCCGACTTGTTAGTGGGTAACACACCGTTATTCAAACCGGAGCGACTCAATAAATCCATCGGATTTGATAACTTGTATATTAAAAACGATTCGCTTAATCCGACCGGTTCCCTGAAAGACAGAGCATCTTATCTGGTAGCGGCATTTACGAAAAAGCACGGCATTAAGGATATTGTACTTGCTTCCACGGGAAACGCGGGCTCATCCATGGCCGGTATCGGAGCGTCAGCCGATTTAAATGTGTTTCTGTTTCTTCCGAAAGACGCGCCATCGGCGAAGCTGGTTCAAGCCATCCAGTACGGTGCGGATGTAAGACGAGTCAACGGAAACTACGACATGGCATACGGCTTATCCATGAAGTATGTTGCCGAGCATGGCGGCTTGAGTCGTAATACGGCTTACAACCCCATGACCATCGAAGGAAAAAAAACAATTGCTTTGGAAATGTTTAAGCAAATGGGCACAGCACCGGACTACGTTTTCGTTCCGGTGGGTGACGGGGTGATTGTCAGTGGTGTATTTAAGGGATTTAAGGATTTATACAAACTTGGCCTGATCAAAAAAATGCCCATTATCGTTAGCGTTCAAGCTGAAGGCAGCAGCGCGATAGCGCAAGCAGTTGAAGCCGGTGATTTTGGTCAACCGGTGGAGTCCGACACCGTAGCTGATTCCATATCTGTTGATGTGCCACGTGGTGGGTATTATGCCTTGAGGCAAATCAAAGAATTTGACGGGATATGCTCAGTGGTATCTGATGACGCGATTCTTAAAGCTCAAATGGCATTGTCGAGGTCCGGCGGAGTATTTGCCGAACCCGCGGCTGCCGCGTCGTACGCCGGTTTTTTAAAGGAAAAAGACAAATTGCCGAAAGATGCCAAGATCGTTGTTTTGATCACGGGACACGGATTAAAGGATATTGCATCGGCTTCAAAGGAAATTGAGATTCCCGAAAAATTGTATGAGTCATCTGGCGGGTGAACAGAGCACTGAGCGGGATGATCAAAAATCGTTGCATAAAAACAATCAGGAGAAGAAATGAAAATCGATTTAACCATGTATGAGGAAGTCGTCCAAAAAACTGCCATTGTCTGTAAAAAAAAAGGCATTATTCTGCCAACATACGAGCAAATGAAAGATCCGGATCTAATTCCCGATGAAATAAAAAAAGAACTGGAAAGTATCGGACTCTGGGATATTAACAGCCGAAACCTGTTTCGAATCAATTGGGCGAATGAGCAAAAGAACGAGGGCGGCACTTATGGTGATATCAACTATATCGAACTGCCTTCTTCGCTCACCGGAACCAAAGCCAGAATCGTCGCGATGACCGGTAAGTGGTTTCCAACCGGTGTTCATAAAGTGGGTGCGGCGTTTGGTTGTTTGGTTCCGACTTTAGTAAGCGGACAATTTAATCCTTCCTCTCACAAAGCGGTTTGGCCTTCTACAGGTAACTACTGCCGTGGTGGTGCTTATATTTCCAAGCTCTTGGGGTGTGAATCCATCGCGATTCTTCCGGAAGAAATGTCAAAGGAACGATTTGAATGGTTGGCAAAAATCGCTGATGAAACCATCGCGACTCCGGGTTGTGAAAGTAATGTGAAAGAGATTTTTGACAAATGCCGGGAATTGCGTGAAACACGTGGTGATAAATTGTTTATCTTTAACCAGTTCGAAGAACTCGGGAACCATTTATGGCACTGGGAAATAACCGGTAACGCCATGGAGCGGGTCGTAAAAAGTTTGATGGGTGAACACAGTAATTACGCCGGTACCTGTTTATCTTCCGGTTCCGGAGGAACAATCGCGTCCGGTGAGTACATGAAGTCAATTTTTCCTCATGCCAAAGTGGCCGTGGCCGAAGCGCTGCAATGCCCAACGCTGCTATCCAACGGTTTTGGCGGCCATAGAATTGAGGGAATTGGTGACAAGCATGTGCCTTGGATCCATAACGTAAAAAATACCGATATGGTCATCGCCGTGGATGATGATTACGCTATGAGATTGCTGAGATTATATAACGAAGAGATCGGACGTGATTATCTGGCGGAAAAAGGCGTGGGCCCCAATATGGTCGATCGCCTGGACCTTATGGGAATCTCAGGAATCGGCAATATGCTATCCGCGATCAAGTTTGCCAAGTATTACGAATTGACTGAGGACGATATCGTTATGACCGTTTTCACCGACTCTTTTGCCATGTACGGATCACGACTTGAAGAGTTGACTGAGGAAAACGGTCAATACACTCGTGAAAACGCTATCGCGGATTATGAAATGATGAATCATGTCGGTACCGATAACTTATTGGAACTCAGCTATGAGAGTCGAAAGCGTATTCACAACTTGAAGTATTACACCTGGATTGAGCAACAAGGTCGTGAGTTGGATGAACTCAACGCTCAGTGGTATGATAAAAACTATTGGACTGATATCTATCAGCAGACTCCAAAAGTGAATCAACTGATCACTGACTTTAATGAACGGGTTCAATCAGCCTAATCACTTATTGAATTTATATTGAGTTCTCGCGATGAAAATAATATCCTCACAGGAACTCGTTCTATTGACATCAATGACATTTGTTTAAGTGAAGAATAACATCACACCCGAATCCGCTAAATTGGTGATTGAAACGCGAGAAGTGAAAAAAGCCAATGATCTTACTAAAAAACACTTATCGAATTTATCCTTCGCACGAGGATGAGGGGCTGGAAAATCACGATTTGTTGATCAAAGACAAGCTTATCGCAAAAATCGGTCAAAACCTGGAAGCACCACGAGGAGAAAAGGTCCGGGTGATTGATGCCTCGGAGTGCGTTGTTATTCCCGGATTGGTAAATACTCACCATCATTTCTACCAAATACTGACCCGAAATCTTCCCGCGGTTCAAAATGTCGAGCTATTTGACTGGCTGGTATATCTCTACGAAATTTGGAAAAATATCGATGAGGAAGCTGTTTTCTACTCATCGCTTTCCGCAATGGGCGAACTATTAAAAACAGGATGTACCGCATCAACGGACCATCATTATCTATACCCCAACTCATTCAGCGGCGATTTGGCGGGCATTCAGTTTGATGCCGCGGGAAAACTGGGTATGCGCTTTTCTCCAACCCGCGGATCCATGTCCTTGAGTAAAAAAGATGGCGGACTACCACCGGATTCTGTGGTTCAAACCGAAGAGCAGATCTTGGAAGACAGTGAACGCGTGATCAACCAATATCACGATGAGGATGATATGGCGATGCGCAAGATCATTCTGGCCCCTTGTAGCCCTTTTTCTGTGACAGAGGATTTGTTGAGGGAATCGGTTAAACTGGCCCGAAAGCATAATGTTCGACTGCACACTCATCTGGCCGAAACCAGAGATGAGAACGACTTCTGCCTAAAAATATACAAACGGCGCCCATTGAAGTTAATGGAAGACTGCGGATTCCTGGGGGAGGATGTATCCTTTGCCCACGGTATCCATTTTAACAAAGAAGAATTAAAAAAAATCAAAGATACCGGTACTCATATCACCCACTGCCCGACATCCAATATGCGACTCGGATCAGGCATATGCCAGGTCAAAGAGATGCTGGCTATGGGAATTAACGTAGCCTTGGCTGTAGACGGGGCGGCATCCAATGATTCATCCGACATGCTCGGAGAAGCACGAACCGCGTTGATGTTACAACGTGTTCTCAAAGGCGCCGATGCTTTAAAAACCAGAGATGTCCTCAAAATTGCCACCGTCAACGGCGCGGAATTGTTAAATTTCAAACGGATCGGAGAATTAAAAGAAGGCTGGGCAGCCGATATGGCTCTATTTAACGTCAACAAGCTGGAGTACAGTGGCTCTCTCTCGGACCCCCTGGCATCTTTATTATTTTGCGGATATAATCATGGGACAGAGTACACCATTGTCAATGGAAAAGTCACTGTGGATAAGGGAACCCTCTCCGGTTTTAATGAGGATGAAATCAAAGAAAAAACCAATGCGATTTCCGCCAAGATCGTGCGATAGGAGAAAGCGATGATTCGAGAATTTTATACGCCTTCCACCATTTCGGAAGCGGTTGAACTGAAAAAGAAGTTTGGTGACCAAATCACCTACTATGCGGGTGGCACCCATATTAACTACGCCCCGACCAACAATCAAATTACGAAGGTTATTGGACTGGGGCATCTGAACCTAACCCATATCACCGAAGATAATGAGGCGGTGAATATTGAGGCCGGTGTCACACTGCAACAGCTTATCGATTCGGAGTTAGCACCAAAAACCTTAAGGGAAGCTTGCGGATTGGTTATCACGAGAAATATTCGAAATATGGCGACCATCGGTGGCAATATTGCGGCTCAAAGAAACGACTCACCGGTGATCCCCTACTTAATCGCCTGCGGAGCGCAACTAGAAATGGATGATCAGAAACAAATCGGTGTTGAGAATTATATTGAGAATCAAAACAACGGATTGATCGTAAAAGTAGTGGTTCCCAAAACCAAAGGCTCTTTTTCTGTTAAACGCGTATCGCGCACTGCCAACGGACTGACGATATTGTCAACCGCGGTTAAAATTGAGAGGGATCAGGGCAATATCAGCAACGCGATCATTGTGGTCGGCGGACTTGAGGGTCGCATCTTCCGATTGAAGGATATTGAAGGCGAATTGGTGAACAGCCAATTCAGCGAACCGGACAAGATCGAGCAAAAAGTAGCCTCGCTTGTTCAACCGAAAAGTGATTTTATGGGTTCGAGTCAGTACAAACGCTATATCAGCGGTGTCACTGTAGTGGATAGTATTAAGGAGTGTTTGGAAAAGGGGGAAGTCTCATGAAACTAAACATCATCTTAAACGGAACGAAACGGACTATTTATTCAGAGCCCGGTGAAAACGTTCAAAAGCTTCTCCAACGAGTGGGAATACACTCAGTGCGTAATAGTGATGACGGATACGGATTTGCCGGTTCCGATGCCATATTGCTTGATGGGAAAATTGCCAATGCGACGCTACTGGTAGCCGGTCAGATTGACGGCAAAGAGATTAAAACAGTGGAATCACTGGCTAAGCATGGCACATTATCACCAGTACAATCAGCAATGATTGATGCCGGTATCGTTCAATCAGCTTATAATGCGCCTGCGGCAGCGTTGATAATCACCGATCTGCTGGATCGGATCCCCAATCCCAGTAAAGCCGATATCGTTGATGGCTTATCCGGACTTTTTGTAAGAGACTCTGGGTATCAGCAGTATTTTCAAGCCATTGAAATAGCGATCAAAAGGAGAAAAAATCCGGATTACCAAACTGAGATCGCGCCCCGTTTTAGGGATGAGCTAAGATTGGTAGGAAAGTCAGCTCGTAAGGTGGATGGTCCCAAATTGGTGAGCGGACAAAAAGCCTATGTCGAAGATATGGTCGAGCCCAACAGCCATATTTTAAAAATGAAGCGCAGTCCCCATGCCAGTGCCTATATCACGAGCATTGATACCAGCGAGGCTGAGAAGATGCCTGGCGTGGAGCTTGTTATCACTCATAAAAACGCTCCTGATATCTGGTATAGTCAAGCTGGTCAGGGATTTCCCGAGCCATCACCATATGACCGCAAACTATTTGGTGAGAAGGTCAATCATGTGGGTGACCGGGTTGCCGCGGTTGTTGCTGAAAGCGAAGAAATCGCGGATGAGGCCATCAGCAAAATCAAAGTGGAATACGAAGTCCTGCAACCGGTAATGAGCATTGAAGAAGCTGAAAAACCGGGAGCGCCGATTATTCACAATGCGGAGATGCGCTATGAACTTGGTGCGCCGGATGATTTAGCGGAGCGGAACAAAAAAGCCAATAAGCGTGACGGGAAAATCATTTATCAATTCCCGATCCACGCCAATCCTCACAAAAATATCGCGGCTAGCATTTCCGGAGGTATTGGTGATATCGAAAAAGGGATGAATGAGGCTGATATTGTCATTGAACGTGAATATAAGTCCAAGCAGGTCCAATGTACACCATGTGAAACTCATGTGGTATTTACGAGAATGGATGGTGATCGAGTGGTGATTCACGCGTCCACCCAGGTTCCCTGGCATTTGCGACGTATCACAGCTCGTATCCTGGGAATTCCCGAGAATCGCGTTCGTGTCATCAAAGAACGCGTTGGTGGCGGATACGGTTCCAAGCAGGATATTTTGTTGGAAGAGGTGTGCGCCTTTGCCACATTTAAAACAGGCAAAAGTGTTTTTTTCCGATTTACCCGGGAAGAGGAATTTATCGCCAACAGCAGCCGTCACGTTATGAAAATCGCTGTCAAGTTGGGTGCCAAAAAAGACGGAACCTTTACAGGTATCCGCATGAACATCAAAGCCAATACCGGACCTTATGGCGCGCATTGTTTAACCGTCCCGATGAATGCTTGTGCCAAGTCGATGCCATTGTTTCTCTGTGATAATTTTCAGTTTGACGTGACCACTTTTTATTCCAACATTCCACCAACGGGTGCTTACCAGGGATACGGAGCACCGAAAGGATCCTTTGCTCTGCAAATGGCTGTGGCGGAAATGGCGGAAGAACTGGGAATGGATCTGTTTGATTTGATCGAGAAAAATCGAATTTCCCAAGGTTCTATGTTGGAGATTCTCAAATGTCTTGGTGAAGGTCGCGAAGGTGTATCCGCGCCCGCCGTTAGCTGTGGACTGGAAGACGCCATGAAAAAAGGACATGAGATGATCCGGTGGGGCAAAAAGGAGCCTTCGGATAACCCGAACGTCAAAATTGGTCAAGGTGTTGTTATTATCCAGCAAGGATCCGGATTGCCGGGTTTGGATCAAGCTGGTGCGAAGATTATTATGCAAGGTGACGGAACGTTTATCTTGCATTCCGGTGGTGCCGATTTAGGATCCGGTCTGGATACCGTAGCGGTTAAATTAGCCGCGGAAGTACTTTGCGCCGATATGAAGGATATCGCCATTATTTCCGGTGATACCGATATTACCCCATTCGATACGGGTGCCTACGCATCCAGCGGAACCTACTTTTCCGGCAATGCTGCATTGAAATGTGCTAAGGATATGAAGGCCAACATCTTGAAAACAGCTGCTGAAATTATGGAAGAATCGATGGAAGACTTAAGACTGGAATACCCTTGTAAAGTCGTCGGCAAAAAAGAGTCCTTGGACTATGGTAAACTGGCCTGGCATACCCAGGCCGGAACCGGAAGCGGACAATTGATGGGTGAGGCCATGTACACCAGTGATGATGCCACATTCCCTTACGGTGCGCATTTTTGTCAGGTGGCTGTTAATGAGCGAACCGGTGAGGTGAGACTTCAAAAATATTACGCGTTGCAAGATTGCGGAACACCAATCAATCCCGAATTGGCATTGGGGCAAATCTACGGAGGTGTTCTAAAGTCAATTGGTCACTCACTCTATGAAGAGATGAAATTTGATGATAAGGGCCGATGCGTCAATGCGGATTTGCGCAGTTATGGTGTTCCCATGATCGGTGATCTGCCGGAGGACTTTCAAGCCAAGCTGGTGTTTACCGAAGATCCGTTTGGACCATATGGTGGAAAAAGTGTATCGGAAATCGCGGTCAATGGTGCTTCACCGGTTATCGCGATCGCAATTCACGACGCGATTGGTGTTTGGTTAAGAGAATGGCCGTTTTCTCCTGAAAACGTGCTGAAAGCGTTGGGTAAAATTGATTAAGTTGCCAGATCACTGACCCGACGCACCGAGTGTTGTCATGCGAGAGAGCTAAAGACGGCAGCGGCAATCTTATCCAAAGAACGCGGAGGTCGCCATGTTGTCGCGCTCCTCGCGATGATGTTAGAGACAATCAGTATCCATACGAAGTACATGCGCTATAAAAATTGTAACTGTTCAGCTAATTTTTCTCTGGTGGCTCCATAGTCTCGAAGAGCTA
>CAZJUM010000074.1:0-11891 GCA_964549175.1 uncultured Pseudomonadota bacterium
CCATAGCTCTTCGAGACTATGGAGCCACCAGAGAGAAATTAGCTGAACAATTACATTTTTTAATCAATTCGGGACAGTAGGTCCAATAGGGTTTAACTATCTGATTACACGGGCTATCAATCGTTAGTGATGGTATTCGGGGGAATGAGCTGGATATCCGTTTAAAAAATCAGACCACTTATTTGAAACATGATGATGAAGCAATAGGCTGGAGTATTAATCGATCCCAATATGTCATACCAAAACGTGAATTGTATCATTTTATCAGTTCATCAGGCCAGTCTAAAGAAACCGATTGGTCGATATAAAATTATATGATTGTGTACAATTCGCAAGCTTATTTCTTTGATCACCCCCTGTCACATTCCCGCGAAAGCGGGAATCTAAGCTCCGCTGATGCAATGGTTAAGGTTGAGGAAGAGTCATTCCCGCGAAAGTGGGAATCTAACAACAAAAGCCTAAGAAACCAAATGGTTTCCCGGATGCCCGCATCCGCGGGGATGACAGGCTTTATTGGCAAATTAGAATGTTAATAGTACATAATCAGGTAAAATTAAATATTTCAACAAGTTCAGTCAAACATGCCTAATCAACTGCGGATTCTTCTGCAACACAAGAATCAACGATAACTCCTATGAACCTGTTTGTTGGTTGAATATAATGACATATTAATGATGCGAGTAGATGACAAACACTTGTGAGATCTATAGGATTTGTGGTAATAAAATATACCTCACGGTAATGTACTGTAACTAACACTTAATCGATTATGCCAGAATCGAATGGGTTTACTGAATAATGCTATCATCAAGCGTTTAAGAAACTCGATACCGTTTTTAAATGATTTTTCTAAAATGCTGACTAAACGACTTCGCAAATCGAATGGTAAATTGGTTGATATGCCTTTTCAATTGCCCGGAAATAAAGAAAAAAGCGAATAAAGCTCAGTTAATTGACTCATTTCTCTCCATTCTATAATTGTCCAATCATTATAACTATGACTATTATTAAAACGATTGTACAAGTAATAATAGTACTGGGATTTTTAGGCGGATCTTTTCTTATTTTGGATGATTGGCAAATTGCGATAACCATAGATATCCTGTTAATTTTAGTGATTGGCCAATTGCTATTTTTAGTCTCAAAACTTAGCATCAACAAAAATAAAGATCCCATAGACCCCAAACGAGTGGCTAGTTTAATTGAGACCGAAAATGACGCGAAACCAAACAAAAAGAAGGCACAGCCAATTAAAAAAGGAGACTTGACTGAGGATTCAAAAGACAAAATGGATTCGAAATTGTTTTCCAAAACTCAAAAGAATTTGAAACAATCTCAAAAAGATGGTGAAGAGGTTACTGACAGAGGGATAGATGACCAGGATGTTGTGCTTCCTGTTTCGTTCAAAGCAAAATCCAAAAAACAGGTAGCGCCCGCGCGACAGGATAAAATACCTGCTGAATCACCGGACTCTATTTTTGGCGATATTCAAGAACCAGTCAAACCTGTATCAACCGAAATCAAACCGAAGAAAAGGATAAAACCTGAAACTATTTCAAAAAAACTGTCGAAAATTTCTAAATCCGTAAAAGATGATGAAAAGGCACCTCTTATTTCACATGAAACCTTAACCAGCAAAGATTTAGGGAGTGATAACGAATTATTGGAGGATGAGGCAGCCATAATGTATTCAGTGGCTGAAAAAGCGTATCATGATGGGAAGTATAAAGAAGCGCTGAATACTACGCTAAACTGGTTTCAAAATCATTATAAATATAATACACGGGCTGCTCAAAACAAAGATCTTCTGAAATTAAAAGCGGATTCTCAATTTGCATTATTAAAGTATGATTTGGCCACCGCCACATACCAAGAATATTTTAAAAAATATTTACGAAGCTGTGATGATGAATACTTGGCTTTTTTGGATGATGTAACCAATAAATTTTCTCTTTCGATTCAGCAACATCACGCGATTCAGTTCTACTATACGGCCCTCAATGAATACCGCCAGGCAGGTAATCATAGCAAGATGGATCAACTTTATAATGAGATAGAATTGGCTTATCGCAAAACAGAAGACTGGCCTCGCCTTATTCAAACTTTCCAGAACCATCTGTGTATTAAGAAAATGCTGAAAGACTACGATGGTCAGTTAACCATTTTGGACCATCTCGGAAAACTGCAATATGATCAAGGGGACGCGAACGGATCTAAGAAAAGTTATGAACAAAGTATCGCGATTAAAAAGAGATGAATGCCAATCAACAGGCGTCCTAATTCCCCATAAATACATATTCCCTTAATTGAGACATGAAGTTTGAAATACTCAATAAAGAACGCATTTTTGATGAGTTCTTCAAAATCGATAAAGCGCAAGTCAAACATGAACGGTTTAATGGCAAATCCTGGAATCAAGTTACTCGTTATGGTCTTCAGCGGCCGGAAGCTGTGGCTGTGTTGCTGGAAAACACCTCAAAAAACACCGTGATTATGGTGGAGCAATTTCGGTATGCGACCGTTAATTTAACGGATCGGGATGGTTGGATGCTTGAAATCGTAGCAGGCATGATCGATAATGGAGAAACACCGGAGCAGAGTGCCAAACGTGAAACACTGGAAGAGGTGGGTTACAAAATAACTCACTTGGATCACCTCTACTCTTATTTCGCTAGTATCGGAATATCCGATGAACGAGTTCACATATATCATGCAGAAGTTAAAGAAGAAGATAAAATAAGCGAGGGGGGTGGACTTAAAACTGAAAATGAAGATTTAGCGATTCGAGAGATTCCTTTCCTAGAATTATTTGATTTGATAAAAAATGGAAAAATAGTTGACTCAAAAACAATAATTGCTTCGCAGTGGTTGGCAATAAAAAAAGGTGTAAGCCTTGTTTAAATCAAAAGTAGATCCCCTTGGCCTTTGCAATTCCCGCAAGGCCGCTATCCCCACTGATCAGTCGGCTTGCCGTAGATTTTGAGCTTTTGATCATATCGTTCACTCCAATGCCCATCCATCCAAAACCTGTGATAAACAGACCGTCAAACCGCGATTCTGTTTGATCCTTATATGCTTGTAGCTTGAGATGTCCCAACTCCAATTGAGGAAAACTGGTTTTTGTTCGGATAACCTTGGTATAAATTGGGAACTCATTAAGTTCGATGAGTTGAGATACATCGTCGTAAGCTTGATTAATCAATTCATCATCATCGAGCTGTAAACGATCCGGATGATGGCGCCCTCCCACCAGGACTTCAATCATTTCTCGATCTTTGGGGGCGCGATTGGGGAACATACGCGTGGAAAAGAGTGTCCCCAGTGAAAATCGCTTCTCTTTTTGAGGGGCGAGGTAGCCGAATCCATGGGGGATTTTGACTTTGTTGCTTTTGAACCCCATAACGATATTGGCCAAATGAGCTTCCGGTACCTTATTTACAGGTGGCGGAGCGAGTTGGGATAGTAGTCGCAACCCATGATTGATATTTGTGGCAATAATAATTTTATTCGCTCTGAATGTTTGACTATCTTCTGCCTGAATGGTCCATTTTTTTGAGGCATATTCTATAGCGGATATGCCTTTATTGAATTGGATTGTCTTATCCTCTGCCAGTTTGATAACGAGTTCCTCCATCCCGTTGGTGAAACTCAACATGGATGGCAATCCTTTTATCTTCCCTTTCTTTCTGGATTTAATAGCAGCTCGAATAACAGAACCGAACCTTCGCTCCAATTGGCGAATTCCCGGAAAAACAGCATCAAGGCTCAATTTTTTGATGTCCCCGGCGTATATCCCGGTTAATACAGCGTCCGCAAAAGGCAATAAGGCTGATCCAAATCGATGTTGCACCCAATCAGCCACGGTTTGTTCGTTTTGATCGACACTTTTCCAGAGATCTGCCAACACTCTGAGTTTTTTTGACAAAGGCAAAATATCACTTGTGATAATCTTCAACGGATGTTGTGGTATCGGATTTAGTTTTCCGCCAAGGCACAAGTAGCGAATAAATTGATTTAAAGAGGCTTCTTGAGTTGACTCTTCAAGTTTCAAATCGGCAAGTAACTCTCGACTTTCTTCAACGTTATTCAAATATCCGTGCGGACCGTGTTCAGCCAGGTAACCATTTGCGCAATGACTTTTAATAACACCACCCACGCGATCTGATTTTTCGACTAGCAAAATCTTCAAATCAGGGGCCATTTTACTTAAAAAATGAGCGGTGCTTAAACCGGAAAGCCCGGCGCCGATTATAAGGATATCATGGAATTGTTGAGCGTTATACATACGAAGTCGTATTGAAAGATGACTTGCGATTTTTTATTACTATGTGGTGGAAAACATCAGAGCTAAGAATTTCCGCTGAAGGCCCAAAGTTTAAACGAAACTTTGTAAGATCTGTTCCAATGTATAAGCCTCCCCTTTGTTTTTCTTAAACGCCCTTTTATTTTCTGCCGCTAATGACTCCTCAAGAGTTGGTTTTGACCGTTGATAGTAAACTCCGGAATAAATAGGATCCTTACTATAAGCCAATTCCATTGCCTTCATTTTGTCCGACGTATCATGGTGATCGGGCAATGGTGTAAAATGCTCTCTCAAGTCCTTTGCCGTTAAAACGGGGAAAGTCACACATGGAGACATAACATACACTATGGAAAATCCCTTGTGTATGATGGCTGCCCGCATGAGTGCCATCATCTCTTTAATATTGATACTAATCGCCCGCCCGATAAAAGAAACATCGTACGCCAGAAAAACTGGCACAACATCCATAGTATTCTCATATACACCCAGTGGGGATGTTTTTGTTCTTACTCCGACAGGGGTTGTGGGTGATGCTTGACCTTTTGTTAACCCATAAACGCGATTATCAATTAAAATATAAGTCATATCCACATTCTTTCTCGCCACATGGGCGATATGACCGCCACCAATTCCAAGTCCGTCGCCGTCACCCCCAGCGGCAATAACAGTCGATTCAGGTCGAGCGGCCTTAGCTCCCAAAGCTGTTGGAAGTGCTCGCCCATGGGTTCCGTGTATTGAATAAGCGTTTAAGAAATGTGAGAGTCGACCAGAACATCCGATTCCCGAAACGGCAATAATATCTTCCGGCGGGATATCCAATGCCAGAAGTGTTTTTTGAAGAGCCGTCAACACACCATAATCTCCACATCCCGGACACCAAACGGGTTTAATATCACTTTTATAATCTTGTAATGTTCTCTTCATCGATTATCCTCGCTATTTTTTCGACTGCGGCATATACCTCTTCGGGTGTGATAGGAATACCTTCGTATTTATGAATTTCAATCGGAACAATACCAAATTTAGCCTTGATGAAATGAGCAAATTGTCCTGTATAGTTTTCTTCCACGACAATGACATGCTTTAACCCTAGGAGAAAGTGACGAATTTGCCGTTCCGGTAGAGGCGCGATAATTGTGGGATGAAGCTGTCTGACCTTTATGCCCTTTTTTTCTGCCAGGTAACGTGCCTCGCGAATTGCGCCCATCGTTGACCCCCAACCGATGATACCAATTTTCGCTTTGGGTGATCCGAAAAACTCTTTTGGATTTTTTTCCAAAGTTTCTGAAAACAAGCGAAGTTTCTTAAACCTCTTTCTTGTCATCTGCCGATGAACTCCCGGTGTATAGTTGGCCATCCCTTTTTCGGTGTGCTCTAATCCTGTTGCCAAGTATTGTCCGCCGGCCATGCCGGGTTTGGAAATTGGGGAAATGCCCTTCTTCGTATCCTTGAAACGGTGATAATCTTTCAATTCATCTTCGGTGGGCTCCAACCGGGTAACAATCTTAATGTGTTCTGCCGAAGGAATCATTAACTTCTGCTTGGAAACGTTGCCGGAATCACAAATTAGATTGTTGATATCAGGAATAGGCACGGTGGCTTTTCGATAACCGATAGACTGATCGGTTAAAATGATAGCGGGCATTTGATATTTTTCAGCCTGATTAAAAGCGCGTATCGTAAGATAGAAGCAATCCTCCACACTTGTTGGAGCCAGGATAATACGAGGTGATTCGCCAGAGGTACCATAAATGGCAAACTTTAAATCAGATTGCTCTGTTTTAGTCGGTAGTCCTGTACTAGGTCCGCCACGTTGGACATCAACGATTACGATAGGAAGCTCCAGCATTGACGCTAAGTTGAGCTGCTCGCCCATTAACTGAAGTCCGGGCCCTGAGGTTGGTGTAATGACCTTCTCGCCAGTGAATGATGCCCCTATTATCGCAGAGATAGAAGCAATTTCATCTTCAACTTGGATTGCCTTACCTCCCATTTTTGGCAAAAGTTTTGTGAGAGTCTCAAAAATTGGCGTTGCCGGTGTGATCGGGTATCCGACTACAAAACGACATCCGGCAGCTATGGCCCCTAAAGCGACAGCCTCATTACCAGATAACATCATGTAGTTGGCTTTCTTTTTGGCATGAATCACCAAATGAAACTTTCTGGGCCATTTATTCTTTTTCCCGGCCTCGTATCCGGCATTGAGCACTTTGAGGTTTTTGTCCACGACATCTTTTCCCTTATCTCCGTACCGGTCAAACATCAATTGCTCCAGATCTCTTTTTTTGACATCGAATAAATGACCGAGTGCTCCCAAAGCGACGACGTTTTTACCGAGTTTTCCGCCGGTTAGCTCCATTGTTAATTTTGTTAGGGGAATCGGATAAAACTGAGCGTTGATGGTTTCATCGACTGTTATTATATCCGGGTCGAAGATAATCATCCCGCCTTCTTTCAAATCATTGACCATTCCGTTGTAAGCGTTTTGATCAAAGGCGACAAGGTAATCAATCTTGCTTCCCATCGAATAAATCGTCCAATCTTGAACTCGAATTTGAATCATCGAAAAACCACCCCTTATTTCTGCCGGGTAGGTAATATAAGTGAAAACATGATATTCAGTTCGAGCCGCAGCTCTCGCGAAAAGCTCACCGCAACTTATCACACCATCGCCACCTTCTCCGCCTATACGGATGATAAAATCGAGTTCCGATTTGTATTTCCGTCCTTTCATAATGGGTCCTTTATCCTGTTAAATAGCGCAATTTTTGGGGTAGATGCTTGATTTCTAGGAATCGCGCCAATTAGAAGTGCCAATTGCCATTCTTTAAAAAGAACAACAAGTGATATGGAAAACACAAATTTCGACCACTTACTTCTTGATATCCGCTTGCAGCGTTTTGTTGCAAGTGGTTTTTAACTCATATGCCGGAAGAAAGCGGGGAGGGGGAAATTCATCAAACCTCAATTGCAAATCATTCGATTAAATACTCCGACAGAAAAATCTAGAATTAGGGCAATCGCCTGATTATTCCTTCCCAGGAGTGTCGTTACCGCTTCCCCGCAAACGTGTCGCGGAAATCCTGATCGCCTCATTGTAAGGATCGTGATCATGAACCAGCAAGCGTAAACCGAGTCAGGCAATCAAGAATCGACATGAAGAATGATTCTCGAATATCACGATTGGACAGCCTTTTAAATTTTATCTCAAACTTTATTGAATCATTCGCATTTTTCTAAGCGGACAAAGCTGATAGATTTGCTGGTTTACAATATACAACCCGAAGAATTCTATTTCCACCCATTGTCTGTAATTGCCATCAATGCGGATTCATCAATACCATCCATGGTTTTAAATGGTTCCTGCTTGTCAACCCCAATCAAACCGTTTAATTTAATTGGAAAAATCAAGCAATCATTTTGTAAAAAAGTGATTGATCGACGACACAAAACAAATTGCCAACCAAAAATATGAATTTATCCGCAAAAATAAGATATATTGTCGTATCTTTTTTAATCGTCGGCTCTATCTGGCTTCTGTATACATTTCGCGGGGCTCTGCCGATTTTTATTTTAGCTTCGCTGCTGGCGTATATTTTGACGCCGGTTGTGGTTCGCATGTCTTCAAAAAAAATTTTCGGCAAACGAATACCACGTGGTTTGGCTATTATCATTATTTATGTATTATCAATCACCAGTCTCTCATTCGGCGGCACCTATTTCGTGGTCAATCTCACAAACGAGATGCAGATTTTGGTTGAGGATATTCCCAACTACGGTAAAAAAATCACGGAAATTTGGGTACCTACAATCAGTAAAGGGATAAAGAAGGTATCTGACTACTTCCCCAAAATGGAGAAAAAGGAATCCAAAGTTACCGATTTAACCGAAGAAACAGCAGAAAATGAAATCAATCAAACTGACACAGAAAACGAATTCGCTCGCTATCTTGCTAATACCCGATTTGAGATAAAACAAGTTAAAAATGGCTATGAAATTACACCAAAAAGAATATCACCTTCGATCCAACAGGCCGACGACCAAGAATTGGATATCAATAAAATGGTGGATGATTTCGTTGGCAACTTTATAGCCAACTTACAAGACCTCTTATTGGGCTTGCTCGACTTTAGTCAAAAAGTCGTATTCACCTTTGTCAGTTCTTTATTTCAAACCATGATCGTCCTGATGATCGCGGCATTTATTATTATCGACCATGAACGCATTTTGGATTTTTTCAGCGAATTGTTTCCCTATCGTTTTATGGATAATATCGAGCTATTTTTGCAACGTCAGAATGTCGGATTACACGGGGTAGTTCGCGGTCAACTTATAATCTGCTTGGTTAACGGAACTTTGACCGGCATTGGACTCTTAATTTTAGACATTAAGTTTGCCTTGACACTGTCAATTCTCGCGACGATTTGTTCCCTGATCCCGATTTTCGGTGTGATTATTTCCTCGATTCCCATTGTGTTAATGGCAATCACCAACTCTTTTTTCACCGGATTACTTACTTTAGCCTGGATTTTAGGAATACACTTTATTGAGGGAAATATTCTGAATCCGAAGATTATTGGCAAGTCAGCGGAGATTCATCCTGTCCTGGTTATTTTTGCTTTAGTTGCCGGTGAAAGAACATATGGCCTTTTCGGTGCGTTAATCGCTGTTCCGCTGTTTTCCATCCTCCAAACCACTTTTATATTTGTTCGAGAGACCATATTCAGTGACCAACCCTCCAATCAATAAAAAATCAACTTAGCTCACATCAATAATGAAATCACAGCATCAAAAATCTCAAGTTTGGGGAGGACGATTGGATGCCTCCCCCAGCGAACTCAATATTCAGTTCTGCTCCGGGAGAGATGTCAAAGAACTTCCCAAAGCTGATGAAGAACTTACCCATTATGATATCTGGACTAACCTGGCACACACTGAAATGCTCCATAAGGTGGGGATATTATCAAAGCGGGAATTCACCGATCTCAAAAGCGCTTTAATCGAGCTTAACCAAAAAGCGCTACAAGGTGAGTTTACACTGGACCCGGCAAAAGAAGACATTCATATTAATACGGAGCACTACCTCACTTTTGAAAAAAGAGTATCGGCCAGTCAAAAAATGCATACCGGACGAAGCCGCAATGACCAAGTGGCGACTGATATGCGATTAATTCTTCGAGATAAATCACATCAACTGATCAAAGGAATCTCATCACTAACCGCTCAAATTTTAAAAACAGCCGAGTCGGTAACCGATGTGATGATGCCTGGTTTTACTCATTACCAACCGGGCATGCTGACAACGGCTGCCCATTGGTTGACCAGCTGGAGTCAAGGTTTACTTCGAGATTTGTCCGCATTACGCGATATTGTTCGGCTAATGAATCGATCACCACTGGGAGCCGCCGCTTCATTTGGTACATCCTGGCCAATCGACCGGGAATACACAGCCATGCTTTTGGGTTTCGACGGGGTTGAAGAAAATACTTTGGATTGTATTGCTTCGCGAGGCGAATTGGAATCACGGCTTGCCTCCGCCATTTCTATATTAATGAATCGTTTGAGTACGATTTCTCAAGATTTAATTCTATTGAGCACGCCCTATTATGGGATGATAAAAATCCACAATCGGTTTGTGACCGGATCTTCCATCATGCCACAAAAGCAGAATCCAGATTGTGCTGAATTGATACGCGGCAAAGCGGCTCTCGCGCATGGATTCACCATGAGTTTATTGGGAATCCAAAAAGGAGGCATGAGCGGATATAATCGAGACACCCAACCCAGTAAATATTTGATTTTTGACTTATTTCGGGAATGCGAAGACGCACCGATGATATTGAGTGGCGTTATCGCATCACTTACATTTAACACCGAAGAAATGCTGAATAAGTGCCATACAGGATTCATGAACAGTGCTGATGTTGCGGACTGGCTAGCCCGAAAGTTCTCACTCTCTTTTCGTGCGTGTTATGAGTTATTATCATTAGCTGTGAAATATAGTGATGAGGCCGGTGAGTTGACTTTGGAGGCAATGCGACAAGCAATTAAGGAAATTAAAAGTCCCGTATCGGTCACTCAACGCGATATCGATTTCCTAAACACACCAAATGCGCTGCTAAAGGATAAGAGCCATACCGGTGCACCATCACCTGCTTCCGTAAAAAGAATGATATCCAATCAAAAAAAAGCATTGGATTCGCTCATCAAAGATTCTACTGATTTTCAAGAGAAGATTGAGCAGGCAAGGAATCGGTGTTTTTCCCTTTAGCAACCAGTAATTTCTATTCGTTAGAAATTTGTATGCTAACCCAAATTTGGTCATCCGGTACCTTATATCTCGCTTTTTAATGACGGTCGTACTATAAAAGGCTTTTGATCTTACTGATTATGTACAATTCGTAGCCCTTTTCCTTTGATCACCCCTGTCATTCGCACGAAAGCGGGAATCTAACAATAAAAGTCCAAGAAACCAAATGGTTTCCCGGATCCCCGCATCCGCGGGGATGAAAGAAACAAAATGGCTGGAAAGTGAAAGGGATTATTGGCAAATTTAGGATGTTAATAGTAGATAATCAGGTTGATCTTTATCGCGGGCTACGAATCAGCCACTGAATAATACTATCCTTGCTTCCCAAAACTTCCTACCATCAATATCATGTTTAAAAAAATTCATCATAAAATTTGGGTATTTGACGCCGAGTGGGTACCGGATCCTTCCACCGGGAGAAGGGTTTATCACCTTGAACAATCAGCAAGCGATCAAGAAGTTATCAATGAAATGTGGCAAAATGGAGGTGCGACGGAAGAAAATCCCATGCCGTATCTTAAAACAGTTCTTTGTAGGATTGTCTCAATATCAGTGGTAACGCGGACAGATAAAAACGGTCATATCAGTTTGCGCCTCCACTCCTTGCCATCCAATAGTTCGGACAGTACACAGTGCCAAGAATCACAAATTATTTCTAAATTTCTCAATGCCACAGGAGATCATAAACCACAATTAATTGGCTATAACTCCTATTCTTCTGATTTAAAAATTTTGACTCAACGAGCGATCGCAAATGGGATTCAGGCATCTGATTTTTGCCGCCGTCCCATCAAACCATGGGAAGGAGTCGATTATTTTGCGCGGGGCAATGATTCACATATCGATCTCCGGGAGATCATTTCAGGATGGGGTAAATCGACACCATCACTACACGAAATTGCCACGGCTTCGGGAATTCCGGGGAAAATGGATGTCGACGGACAACAAGTTGCCACCTTATGGCTGGAAGGAAAACTGGATGAAATAATCCACTATAATGAGTTTGATACATTAACCACTTATTTACTCTGGTTAAGAATGGCACATTTCGGAGGATTTTTTTCAGATGAACGGTATCAAGAGGAACAGGAACGCGTGAAAGTACTTCTGCGTGAAGAAGGGGCTAAACCGGAAAGCCGACATCTAATACAATATTTAGATACATGGGAGACCCTTTCAGGAGTCAGTGGCGGGAATTAAAGTGATTTTCAAAATACGTATAATTTAGTATCTATTCAGAACTTATTAAAAAAGTGCAAAAAAGTTCATTTTTTACTT
>CAZJUM010000075.1:0-11764 GCA_964549175.1 uncultured Pseudomonadota bacterium
CAGGGTTAAACTGACGCGTCTCTATCCGTTAATTAATACTTGACATGACACTAGTGTTATTTCCACTCTTTTGCCTCGGTTTAATGTTTGCCTATTTCCTAACAGGACTTGATGCTTTGGGGTATCATCAAGTGCATGGCGTGGCGGTATTTCGGGCAATCGCCTGTTGTGCCGCCGACTCGGTGCGCGGACGCGTCGCCGATGACTAGGACAACGCTGAGAAGCGACCCGAGCATCAAAACAAGTGTCAGGTAGGGCAAGATCACATACATCTGAAGCCTACATTCCGCACTTTTTTCTGACAACCACTAATTTTTGTCTACCTCTCCTTATGCATCTGAAAAGATCGTTACCAGATAAATTGTGGAAATGGATTATATGCCGGATTGACTTTTTAGAACTGGATCCGGTAACTCCTTGGCTTTCCCCTCCAAACTCTCGAATATCGGAGCGGAAAGACGATTCCGGGTAAAACTCAACATGGTGACATAAGCCATCATCCCCGTGAACTTTTTATACCGAGCCTTGTTTTCCTGAAACGTTTGATCTTTGACACCAAAGCCCCCGTCTCGATATCCCAATGAAGACGGATTCGATTTAAAATCGCCTCCGAGTTCCATTCCCTATCATTCACCTCGCTTTGGCTCCGTAGTATCGAAGAGCTGTGGAATCCGGTTGTCAAAAACTCACCCAATCCGACACCCTGTTGAAAAGCTTACCGGCGTTTTTCTTGAGAGTGTTCTTCGCTCTCCTTTCTGTGGCGAGTTTTTCGCGCCTCTTTCGCTCGGCCTGTTCTTTCCCCCCCTGAACTCGCTCAAAATTACTTGAGGATTTCTGAGCTTAGGTTGAACTGCCAAGTTTGGCGTAAATCCGAGACGCGTCCATAGTGGTGAGAAAACCGTGTTGGTCTCCGCTCAGTCAATTATGTGAAGTCTTATTTCAGCGTTATTGCGGAGCGCATGCCAACCGCCTTGAATATTCCAGATCGTTTCCATATTGTTTAGAAGCTCAATAAAGCTGTTGATAACGTGAGATTAACAAAAGTGAGATGATTAAACAAGTCGCTGATGAGTTTTCTTTGCTTCAGTTGGAGGTGTTCGTCAAATGGCACACGATCGCGCAATTCTGGTTCAATGCGAAACCCTGGCTTCCTATTTTCCTGATCAGGCAGAACCATCCGATAGATCGGTTGAAGTTTAGAAAATCGGCCCCGCGCGTGATCGCTCGCAGCAATTAAACGCGGTTGGTAAAGAGGATATGAAACGATAGATTATCCATCATTCAGAAATAGCAGGTACTCAAGATGAGATTATTTTCTACCCACCAAGCAGACACAATTTCCTGAAATATAAAGACATAATAAATCAAAAAGAAATTGCATTTTATCAATATCAATGTAATTCTAAAAAATTCATAGATCTGGTTTTAAGGTTATTCTCAGTTTTTTCTTAAATATTGATTGAATGTCTTTTGAGGTCGCATGTAAAAAACCCGAGGAGCAAAGATTGGTTTTTCCCCACCGGATAGCAAGTGCTCCTCATCCGGGAAAATCATTATTGAAAGATCCCTTTTTGATTGTCCCTCAGATTGAAAGTGTGCCCGCTCTCTAAGTATATTGTTCTAATTATACATTTTTAGGAGATTATGCATGGTAAGTGTCGAGATTGCTGAGTTGCGTGATGCGCGCGAGCTCTTGGCAGAGTTTAGTTATAGTCCCGGTAAGATTCAACGGGGTTATACAAACCGAACACTAAGGCTTGATATTTCAAAAAACATCATCGAAGAACAACCCGTCACCCAACAGATGAAAGATCTCTGGATTGGGGGAAAAGGATTCGATCTCTGGTTGATGCTTCAGGAAATCACTGGTCAAACCAAATGGGATAGCCCGGAGAACCCAATCTGTATGTCTTCCGGCCCCCTGGGGGGAACCACCAGTTTTCCCGGTTCAGGGAAAACCATCGTCACCTCTTTGTCACCTCTAACGCAATCCATTATGGATAGTAATGTGGGAGGATATTTCGGACCATATTTGAAGTTCGCAGGATTCGACGCGTTAACCATTGTGGGAAAAGCGACCGAGGATATCATTGTTTACATCGATGCGGTGAATCATAAAATCAGTATAGAAAAAGCGCCGAAAGAAAACTTGAATTCTCATAAAGTTGCTGAAGAGCTCACGGAAATGTACGCCGATGACGCAATGGACAAGCGGAATATTTCCGTGGTTTCTGCCGGTCAAGCGTCTGAGCATATTCGGATGGGGATATTAAACTTCTCATTTTGGGATTGGCGACGTAACGAAGCCCGATTAAAGCAAGCGGGTCGTGGGGGAATCGGAACCGTATTTCGCAATAAAAAAATCAAAGCGCTGGTGATCAAAAATAAAGAATACCAACAGCCTTGGTCCATTGAAGAAAACAAAGTCACCTCATTGACGACGGACAACATCTGCTGCGAAGGCGGCAAATCTGATCGGGAATTGGTGAAGGAAATCGTTGAAAAGTGGGATGCCGATCCGGATTATATCATCGAGATGATGCAGGATGTTCAGGAGAAAGAACGCTTTATCTCCAAAGATGCTCTGCAAGATATCTCTTTGGTCACTGGTGTTCCTGAATCGCGACTCTATCATATCGCTACCTTCTACAAGGCGTTTAGCCTCAAACCTCGTGGAGAGCTGAATATTCAAGTCTGTATCGGGACAGCATGTCATGTGAAAGGGGCCGCCAAGATTCTTGATTCGTTTGAGCGTGAACTGGCCATCAAGCGGGGAGAGACGACCAAAGATGAACGATTTTCCCTGGAAGCCATCGCTTGCTTGGGAACCTGCAGTATCGCTCCGGTCATCAAAGTGGGGGAAGAGGTGATTGGGAACGTGATGAGCAAAGATGTGCCAAAGATCATCAAGAAGACATTGAAGCAACCGGAAACCAAGAAGCAGGTGGGGGACAAAAATGCCTAAGATAAGAATAGAGGATCTCAAGCAAATTTCGTCCCGCATCAATGAGCAATTCAGCAATTATAAAGCAATGCTTATGGTTTGTACGGGGACAGGTTGTGTGGCCGCCAAAGGGTTTGATATCCGCGACCAGCTGACACAAAAAATCAAAAGTAGAGGATTGGAAAAAGACTACCTGGTGGTCAGTACCGGATGTAACGGTTTTTGTGCCGTCGGTCCGATCATTGTGGTGCAACCGGAAGGCATCTTTTACGAAAAGGTCAAAGCCGATGATATCGGTGAGATCATCGAAAGCCACCTGCGAGGTGGCAAAGTGGTTGAACGGCTGCTGCATAAAGATCTGACCAGCAATGAAGCCATCAAAAAGATGGATGATATCGGATTCTTCAGTAAGCAAAAACTGATCGCACTCCGAAACAAAGGTCTGATTGACCCTGAAAATATTGAGCACTATATCGCCCGTGGCGGATATGGAGCCCTGGGGAAAGTCCTCAAGATGGAAGGTGATGCCGTTATCCGGGATATTATCAAATCCGGAATTCGAGGCCGTGGTGGTGGCGGTTTTCCTGCCGGTGTAAAATGGGAATTTTGTAAAAAAGCCAAAGTGGCGCGTAATGAGGTGGCTTATGTGGTATGCAACGCCGATGAGGGAGACCCAGGTGCCTTTATGGATCGCAGTATCATCGAAACCGATCCTCATTCCGTGATCGAAGGGATGTTGATCGGTGCCTATGCGGTGGGATCCACTGATGGCTATGTCTATCTTAGAAAAGAGTACCCCCTGGCATTGGATCGTTTAAAAGTAGCTATTGAACAGGCCCGGGAATACGGACTGCTGGGTGACAAAATTTCAGGCACTGGTTTTTCCTTTGATGTCCATATCCATCGTGGTGCGGGTGCCTTTGTCTGCGGTGAGTCCACTGCGTTGATGGCCTCAATGTCCGGGAAAGTCGGTGAACCACGAGCCAAATATGTGCATAATGTGGAATTCGGATATCGTGACAAGCCGACCATCCTGAACAACGTTGAAACCTGGGCCAACATTCCGATTATTATGGAAAAGGGTCACGAGTGGTTCGCTTCCGTCGGTAGTGGTGATGTGAGCGAGAATCCCTGGAACGGGTCATCCGGAACCAAGGTCTTCTCACTGGTGGGTGCCATCAACAATACCGGATTGGTGGAAGTTCCCATGGGCATCAGCCTGAAGGAAATTATCCATGATATCGGTGGCGGAGTCCCCAATGGTAAAACACTCAAGGCTATTCAAACCGGCGGACCATCCGGCGGATGTATTCCGGCGGCTCTGCTCGATATGAAAGTTGATTTCGATTCATTGACCGAAGCGGGTTCCATGATGGGTTCCGGTGGGATGATCGTGATGGACGAAAACAATTGTATGGTGGATGTGGCCAAATACTTCATCGATTTCTTGATCGATGAATCCTGTGGAAAATGTACCCCTTGTCGGGAAGGACTCTTTGCTTTAAGTAAAGTGCTTGGCGGAATCTGTAATGGTGAAGGCAAAAAAGGCGATATCGAATTCTTGAAAGAAATATCCCAAACCATTATTGATACCAGTTTATGTCAACTCGGTGGGTCGGCTCCGAATCCGGTGCTCAGCACCATCCGCTATTTCCGTGATGAGTATGAAGCCCATATCAACCACAAAAAATGTCCGGCTGGGATTTGTCAAGAGCTGATCACCTATAATATTAACAAAAACTGTGATGGGGTGGGCTGTCGATTATGCGCCAAGAATTGTCCGGCGGATGCTATTTCCGGTGAGAAAAAGCAGCTCCATGTCATCGATACCAAAATCTGTATCAAGTGCGGTATCTGCTACGAAGTCTGTAAATACGATGCGGTGGAGGTATTTTAGCCATGTCTGAACAAATCAGAATTACAATTAACGGCAAGGAGACCGAAGCAAAGAAAGATTCCTTCCTGCTGAATTCAATCAAAGACCTCGACATCAAGGTTTCTACCCTCTGTCATCATAAAGACCTGGCTCCCAACGGAAGCTGTCGCTTATGTATGTGTGAAGTGGAAGATTCCCGGGGCAAAAAGAAGATGGTGACCGCCTGTAATTTTCCCATCCGCGGTGAGATCAAGGTGAATACTGAATCGGAAAAAGTACTGAGGCATAAAAGCATATTGGCCGAAATGTACCTGAGTCGTTGGCCGGAAGTTCCCATTATCAAAAAAATCGCCAACGATTGTGGTGTAAGCAAAACTCGTTTTGAAAACGAATTTACCGATCACAATCCCAAGGCTTGTATCTTGTGCGGGAAATGCACACGAGCCTGTGATGAGTTCACATTAGAAAGAATCATTGGTTTCGCTGGTCGTGGTATCAAGCGTCATATGTCCATGCCGTTTAATCAAACGGATCGACATTGCGTGGGGTGTTCATCGTGTTCATTTGTTTGTCCTACCGGCGCCATTAAGATGATGGATGAACGCAATCATCCGGCCGATCCGCAAAAAATTCGCGATCATGGAATGAAGGTTAATGCTGAAATGGCCCGCTTGGACGATCAACAATGCCGTATGCGCCAAGTTGGAACAGCCAATATTGTTGAAGTGATGGATCAGTATGACTTGCTGCCTTGTCATAATTTTAAATATGGATCTCTTCCGGCCGCAAAACAGATCCATAGTAATGTTTTTAGAGACAACTACTGGCAGCAGGGTGTTTCCGATGGGTGTTGGCAAGGATGCTCGATGTCATGCGCCAAAGCGGATAGTCATTTTATCCTTCGAACCGGCCCTTACAAAGGTGATAAAGTTTGCGTGGAAGGCCCTGAGTATGAAATGGCCGGTGCCAGTTCCAATATGGGATGCTTCTCTCCTGATTTCGTGATGGAATTTAACTTTTATTGCGATACTTACGGCATCGACACATTGTCTTCAGCGACGTGTACTGCCTTTGTGATGGAATGCTACGAGGCCGGTATCATCACGAAAGAACATACCGGAGGTCTCGATCTCAAATTTGGGGCTGAAACTGAGGCATTGGAATTACTTCACCAAATGGCACGCGGGGAAGGGTTTGGAGTCGATGTCGGGCAAGGTATTCGCTGGTTGAAAAACAAGTGGATCAAAGAATACGGAGCCGATGAGAAATTTCTACAAGATATCGGAATGGAAGTAAAAGGTTTGGAATATTCCGAATATGTTTCGAAGGAATCATTGGCACAGCAGGCTGGTTACGCCATGGCCAACAAAGGTCCTCAACATGACGAGGCTTGGCTGATCTTTATGGATAAGGTGAATAATCAACTTCCGACTTTTGAGGATAAAGCTGAATCGTTGCATTATTTTCCTCTATTCAGAACCTGGTTCGGACTTTTCGGTTTATGTAAGTTATTATGGAATGATATTGTTCCGGCCGATAATTACTTGGATCCGAATGCCAATAAAATTCCTGGTCACGTATACAACTATCATCGATATGTTGAAGCCATGCTGGGAATTAAAAATATGAATGAGGAAAAAATGCTGGAACAATCGGCTCGCGTTTATAACCTGCAACGCGTTATGATGCGAATGATGGGTTATGGAACCAGAAAAGACGATTATCCTCCGTATCGCGGAATGGGTCCCGTTACCGTCGATGAATATGAAGCCAGAGCGGAATATTATGATGGCCAATTACAAGACCTTGTGAAGGTTGACCCCGCTGGTAAAAGCACTGATGAAAAAATCGCAATTCTTCGAAAATATCGAGAAGAGCAATATGATACATTGGTTGATGTTGTTTACAAGCGACGCGGCTGGACTAAGAATGGTGTCCCAACCACTGATCGTTTGAAAGAACTGAGCATTGATCTTCCTGAAATCGTTGAAATCGTAAAAGCAGATCAAGAGTAATCGACTGCTATCAATTACCTGTAAGAGTGAGCAGCGCATGCCGCTCGCTTGATAGAATTTTCACCGCGGAAACTAAAAGAGAACAATGATTACTGTTAACGGACTCCAAAAATCATGGAAAGAAGGAATGACTGTCACCGATATCCTTAAAATCATGAATTACGAATATGCCCTCATTGTCGTCTCCGTTAATGAAGAAACTGTTCATAAAGACCGTTATTCCTCTTACATTGTTGAGGACAACGCCGATGTGAGAATCATCCACATATGCCACGGCGGATAACCGAAAATAATCAAATTGTTCTCTTCGCCACTCATTCGAAAAATTTTCCTGAACCATAACTCCCATATAGTCATTCTGGTTGATCCGGGCTATGAGCGTAGTCGCTCAATCTGCTTACCCCACTTTTCTTGGACCTTTCTCGCTACATCCGGATCTTCTTCCAGTACTTTCGGATACCAGGGCTTCAAACGACAATCAATGATAAGCGGACCATTGATCCCAATATGAAAACGTTTTACTTCCTGCTCACCATAAATATCCGCTGCCGGTTCAAATCGAGTAAATACATGCCAGATAAAATCTTGTGGTGATTGTACCGCATCACGAGGATTATCCATTAAAAAGACCATGGCCATATTCTGAATATCCGGCTCCTGAACCAATTCTTCGGCCAAATGGGGTTGAAGTTGATATGACACACCTTTCACACATAAAGCACCCGGACAAAACAAAACGGCATCTGAGAAATTTCTGGTTTTGAAGCTTCCTTGCCACAGTGTCGTCAATTCTCTTTTCTTTTCACCTATCCCCATCAGGATCGCCTTACTGCCTTCGTTGACTTTAGGGCCCGTGTAATCCAGTGTGTCTTGCGAAATATTGGAAAGTACAAAAAGATCCGTTTTAAAATCAACGCGTTCCAACACATTAAGAAACAATGAACGAAAATCTTTAACATCGCATTCCTGATTGGTGATCAATAAAAACTTGGTCATGGAAAGATGCCCTTCGCTCAAAATTCTTAATGCCGCTTTAAATGCCTCTTTATGGTAACGATTTTTAACAATGGCTCCGGCCATAGAATGTACACCAGATTCTTCAAACGCCCATACTTGCTTCACATCAGACATTACCAGTGGGAATAACGGTGCCAAAATTTCCTGCAGAAATTCAGCAATGTAATGATCTTCCTGTGGGGGGCGTCCAACGATTGTGGCGGGATAAATGGCACCATTGCGATAATTGACCGACTCCACTTCCAAATACGGATAATCGTGGCAAAGCGAGTAATAGCCATAATGATCACCAAAAGGTCCTTCAGGTTTTCTCAGTTTGGGCGGAATTTTTCCCTGGATCGAAAAATCTGACTCCAATACCAGTCCGATACCCAATTCATCCGGGTGCGCGATTTCCACCTTTTTACCCATCAATAACGAGGCAAACAACAACTCCGGAATATCTTCAGGTAGCGGAGCAATAGCCGCGATGGTCATTGCAGGCGGACCACCGACAAAAACCCTGGCCGCTAATGGTTGATTACGCTGTTCGGCCTCATAGTAATGAAAACCCCCACCTCGATGAATTTGAATATGCATCCCCGCGGTGTTTTGATCAAACAATTGAATTCGATACATTCCCAAATTGCTTTTACCGTTGACGGGACTCTCCGTATAAACCAAAGGTAACATCACAAAGGAACCACCATCTTTCGGCCACCCTTTGATTTGCGGCAAACACCTCAGGTCCGGAGGGGCCATCCGATTAGCCAAAACGGGACCTTTTTTTTTCTGTTTGGTTCCGATCTTAATGCCTTTAAAAAACAGATTGCGTGCGTCCCATAATTTTTTAAGTTTCGGCGGCATCAAATTCATTGCTGTATCTGCCAATTGTTCTATAAAATCATGAGGTTCTTGTCCAAAGGCCAACTCCAGTCTTTTCTCCGACCCGTATAGATTGGTTGCAACCGGGAATTTCGTGCCTTTGACATTTGTAAATAAAATGGCCGGGCCTCTATTTTCACAAACTTTCCGTTGAATCTGAGCCAATTCAAGATTGGGATCAACGGGATCATCCAGTACCCACAGTTCGTTTTCATGTTTTAAAAGATTAACAAAATCTCGAGTGCAATTTAAATTTGATCGATTTGTTTTCATAGGGTGGTCAAGAGGGCGGAGTCCGCCGATTTGGCGGTATATTTGATTAGCCTATTATTATCGCTTCCGTTGTTTCCCTGCGAAAAAGGCCCTAATCACTATTAGTACAAATCCGATACTAATCAAATCGTCCGCGAAGTTATTAACGAAAAAGCCGGTTTCGTAGAAATGAAAACACATGTAATCTGTAACTTGTTGGCGAAATATACGGTCCCATAAATTTCCGATGGCACCCGCCAAAATCAAAGCAAATCCCCATTTTTCAATGTGACTGAAATGAATCCACCGTTTGTAGACATAAAGCAACCAACAGACAACTATGATCAAAGGTATTCCTGTCAACAATGGCACACGCAAAGCCTCGGGTAAATTGGACAGGAAGCTGAATGATATCCCTTTATTTCCCTGGTAAGTGAGATGAATAAAATTAGGAATCACCTCTATATATGAATTCGATGTAAGGTTTGCCCTGATCCAGTACTTAATACACTGATCAATACCAGCCAAACATAAAATGAGAACGATGTAGAAAACCATAAATAAACAGTGCAAGTGTTCAATAAGTTAACAAAATAAGAAAACTCCGACTGGCTCCATGTTGAGGCGATTAGACGATTTGGACCCCTTTCACTTTCATATCAACAAGTGCCTGATGAATATCTCCAACCTTTAGCTCGACACCACGGCACCCTCCGACCAGCACCTGGGTCTCAAAACCTTGATCAACGGCATCTATCGCTGTGTATTTAACACAATAATCTGTTGCCAAGCCTACAATCACCACACCCGTGACACTTTTTTCCTTGAAATACTCAGACAAACCTGTTGAGGATTTATGATCATTATCAAAAAACCCGCTATAACTATCGACTTTCGGATCCCTTCCTTTTTGGAAAATGTGATCAACTCTGGTTAAGTCAAGGCTTTCCATAAATTTAGCCCCTTCAGTATTTTGAACACAATGATTGGGCCACAGAATTTGCTCAATTCCATATAAATCAATGATCTGGCCAGGTTCCATATTGTGATTCGCGGCAAAACTCTCATGGTTAGCGGGGTGCCAATCCTGAGTTGCCACAATCAAATCAAACGATTCTTGCAAATCGTTAATATAGGGAATAATCTTATCCCCTTCTTTCACCGGCAGAGCTCCCGAAGGGGAAAAGTCATTCTGAATATCGACTAAGAGTAAAGCTTTCATCACCAACTCTGAGAAAAGGTATATTTAGCGGATTTGTCTGGCCTGAATGGTCAGTTTCATTTTTTGGTCCAGTAGCGACTCTTCTTCGCCCACAGGATACCGGTGAGGATTAACCAGGCGTCGGATAGTCGGATGTAAACGCCGCAATTCGAACTGAGTTTTTTTTCTAATATTATCAATTGACGGGCAGTCGTAAACTTTTTCGCCTTTTTTATAAATAGGAACCAACAAATCCTCATATGGCTCTTTGCCCGTAAAAACCTTTTGTCGTGTGATATCAAACGGGTCAATCATTTTACATCCGTTTTCAATATTTTTGCCAATATCAAAAATCAGGTCCGCCAGATAAAGGTCTTTGGTAAAATACCGCCTCACTTGCTGAATTCCCGGTATGGTTACTTTTATGGTTTGCTCTGATATTTTGATTTTATTTTCCCATTTTCCACCCGGATGACGTATCGCCGCCAATTTGTACACACCATCCAACGCTGGTTGGTCATAAGAAGTAACGAGTTTGGTTCCGACACCCCATATATTAATTTGGGCTTTTTGTATTTTTAAACTTTGAATAATACTTTCATCCAACTCGTTACTTACCACAATTTGAGTATTTTTAAATCCACTTTCATCCAGGGTTTTTCGCGCTTCAATGCTTAAATAAGCCAAATCGCCCGAATCCAAACGAATACCGCCAAGTTCATATCCTTTTTCTCTAAGTTTCTGTCCCACTTGAATCGCGTTTTTGATCCCCTTGATTGTCGAATAGGTATCAACCAGGAAGACACAATGATTCGGCATGATATCGGCGTATGTCTGAAATGCCTCAATTTCGCTTTCAAACGCCATAATCCAGCTATGGGACATGGTTCCTCGAACCGGGATATCATATAATTTGCCTGCCAGAACATTAGATGTCCCCGCACAACCGCCGATATACGCGGCACGACTGGCACTCAAAGCGCCATCAATACCTTGCGCTCTTCTCAAGCCAAATTCCAACACGGGATCACCTTGAGCCGCGTGACAAATACGGACTGACTTTGTGGCAACCAATGTCTGAAAATTGACGATATTCAAAATAATACTTTCCAATAACTGACACTGAATAATTGAACCCTGAACGCGAATCATCGGTTCAAATGGGAACACCGGAGTTCCTTCTGGAATCGCATCGATATCACAAGTGAATTTCAATTCGCTGAGATACTTTAAAAAAGCGTCTTCAAATAGTGCTTGACCATCACTCCCTTTCAGTGAAGCCAAATAACCGGTATCCGAATCCTCAAATCGAAAATTATCAATGAACCGCATTAAATCATCCAACCCGCATGCGACACAAAACCTCCCTTTAAACGGAACACTGCGATAAAACATATGGAATACGGCTTCTTTTTCATCCATGCCTGCCTTCCAATATCCGTAAGCCATGGAAAACTGATAAAGATCCGTTAATAAGCTGAGTGAAGAGTGCTTTGAATCACCATTTTGAATCATAGTGGATTTCCTACCTGTTTTTATTGTATCTATTCAGAACTTATTAAAAAAGTGCATTTTTTACTTGACAAGGTTTTTGA
>CAZJUM010000076.1:0-11636 GCA_964549175.1 uncultured Pseudomonadota bacterium
TAAACAAAGGGGTACGCCACTTCACTCTCAAACACAAGAATCAACTATAACTCACTATAACTCTCATGGATCTTTATCATTCCCTTAAACCTAAGGTTAGAGGATAACCCATATTACGGTTCTGCTGCAAAAAAGTAAGATTGGTCAAAAACGAACAGCTAATCGGGGAACCCTTTGCCGGCTATAATCGCGTCCATTCTGATTGTGATTCGTATAGCTCCTCCACTTTTTGAACCTCAAGCGAATTGTTGCTACGAAGCACTCTAAATATGATACCAGATGTTCAAGGGCAAACACCTACATTAGCCAATTGTTGTTTGCTGCCATTGAACATGTCGTTAACAATACCGAGAGCTTTACAAGATGTACTTCCAGTTTCAACGTCCACTGGCAACCCATTTTTCTTGAAGAGTTTGTATTGAAACATGGAATTGTTCCCAAAACACTTACCAAGTTTTTTAAAGGCGTTCTTTAGAGGCTTTCTCTTGGCCGACAAGTGCTCTTAACTTTCTAATCCCCAAACAGAGCAAAAATCCCGATAATGAAATTGCCATAATTGAATTTATGGGCTAAGCAGAAAAATTGTTTTACAGGTCATTGTTCATGCTGAAAGTGAACAAATGTCATGATGACGAAACACATATTCCTGTTAATTTCTTTCAAAGGAATTCTGTCATGTTATTCGAATTCTCAAGTGTTCTTGTGTTTTTCTTGATTGGATTTGGGTTTGTTTTTGTCACCTTGTTAATTGGAAGGTTGATTCGCCCTAATAACCCCAATCCGGAAAAAAGCTCTGTTTATGAGTGTGGTGAAGTCCCAATAGGCGGTGGTGTCAGACAATTCAACTCAAGGTTTTATCTGGTAACATTTGTATTCGTGATTTTCGATGTTGAAATTGCGTTTATGTATCCGGTGACCGCCGTATTTAAAGAACTACTCAACCAAGGTTGGGGTATGCTGGCATTTACAGAAATCGCGATATTTGTATTGATTCTGTTGGTAGGGTTCGTCTACGCTTGGTCGCAAGGTGGACTGGACTGGGTCAGAGAAACAACCGGTAAAGCTAAGAGTGGGCAGACCGTTTAATTTTCTTTTCATAATTAATAGTTAATTATTTTTTTGAGTAGCTATGAAATCCTTAGTTAACCGGATCGAATCTGATGGTGTTATTTTAGCTACAGTTGACAACTTATTAAATAAGACCAGGGCTAATTCTCTTTTTTATATGACGTTTGGTCTCGCTTGTTGTGGAATTGAAATGATGCAAACCGGCGGACCACGAGGTGACTTGGATCGCTTCGGGGCAATTCCGAGAGCGACACCACGGCAATCGGATCTCATGATTGTTGCTGGCACGGTGACATTAAAAATGGCCAGTCGAGTAAAAAGGCTTTATGACCAAATGCCTGATCCGAAGTACGTCATCTCTATGGGAAACTGTTCCAACAGCGGGGGGCTTTTTCAAGGGGCTTATTCTGTTCTGAGAGGAATTGATCGAGTGATCCCCGTGGACGTATATTTACCTGGGTGCGCGCCTCGTCCGGAAGCCTTGATCGCAGCGTTGATTGATATTCAGAAAAAGATCAAGAGTGAAAAATATCTCCGTAAAAACTAATTTATTACATGCAGTGTGTTTAAGGAGTATAGATTGAAACCAACAGAAATTTTCAGTTTAATTCAAAAGAACGCGAAAGCTGAAGTCATTTTATTGGAAGACGGACCTGAGCCCAGTGTATTTGTTCCGCCTGACGCTGTTTTTTCAGTGATGGAGTACTTAAAAAATACGCGGGACTTGGCTTTTAACATCTTGATGAATCAAACGGCTGTTCATGAAAAAGAAGAATTACGGTTGTTTTGGCATTTATTCTCTTTCTCGCAAAAGCACCGTCTTACCGTGGAATCGCTTGTATCGACCGAAAACCCAAAAGTTGACAGTGTAACGAGCTTGTGGAGAGCCGCCAACTGGCTGGAGCGGGAAACATATGATTTATTTGGTGTGGAATTTGTCGGACATCCGGATTTAAGAAGAATAATGTTACCGGAAGACTGGGAAGGGCATCCCTTACGGAAGGATTATGTGGATCCTGATGGTTACCGGGGTATCGATAATTCATTATCTGAGATTGATAAAAGCTTTAAACCAAAAGGGAAATAGAAATGAGCTCTGAATTGAAAACTGAGTATATTACCATTAACATGGGTCCGCAACATCCCTCCACTCATGGTGTGATTCGCTTTGTCATTAAAACAGATGGTGAAATCATTCATGAGTGCGATCCTGATGTCGGGTACCTTCATCGGAGCATGGAAAAAATAGCTGAGAATGTTACTTGGCAGGGTTTTGTACCTTTCACTGATCGAGTGGACTATGTCGCTTCGATGAATGCCAATTGGGCGTATTGTTATGGTGTCGAAAAACTACTGGGATTAGAGGTTTCGAAACGAGCGGAGTATATTCGTGTGATTGCCGCGGAACTCAATCGGATTTCCAGTCACCTGGTGGCTATTGGTGCCGCGGATATGGATATGGGAGCGTATACCCCATTTGTCCAATTACTGAGAGAGCGGGAATATATCAATGACCTTTTTGAAATGATGTGTGGCGCGCGTTTGACATACAACTATTATTGTATTGGAGGTGTGAACTACGATCTTCCGGACGGATTCATACAAAAAGTTGAAGATTTCCTCACTCATTTTGAGCCGGCTGTCGAACAAATGCACCGCTTGGTGAGTTATAACCAGATTTTTATTAATCGATTTGCCAATGTTGCCGCGATTTCACCTGGAATGGCCATGGATTATAATTTGGTGGGTCCTAATCTGCGTGGTTCAGGCGTGAAGTTCGATTTAAGGAAAGACGAACCGTACAGCATATACCCCGAACTTGACTTTGAAATTCCGATCGGAACCGGTTCAAAAGGAACCTTAGGTGATTGTTATGATCGTTATTTTGTAAGAGTCGAAGAGATCAGAGAATCTGTCAAGATACTGAGACAATGCCTGAAAAGAATTCCTAAAGGTGAAATCATCGGAAAAGTCAAGAATGTGATCAAACCACCGAAAGGTCATATATATGTGAGAACTGAAACGCCTCGAGGAGACACAGGTTATTTTATTATGAGTGACGGCAAAACATCACCTTACCGCTTGAAAATTCGGACGGGTTCATTTACCGGAATGTCGATTATTCAAGAAGTAGCCAAAAATCTCTTTATTGCTGACTTGGTCGCTGTTATCGGGTCTTTGGATATCGTCGCTCCGGAATTGGATCGTTAGTTAACTCATCAAATTTATAATCAATTATGGAAGCATTAGTTAATTATATTGGGATAAGCGGTTTTCTCGCTCAAGTGATCGCGTTGTTTATCGGCTGTACTATCGCGTTTTTGGTATTTGCCTTGGTCAGCGGTATTACATCATGGGCAGAGCGTCGCGTCGCCGGTAGAATGCAGTCCCGCTATGGATGCAATCGTGTGGGACCCCAGGGAATATTGCAGTTTATCGCGGATGCGGTAAAGCTGATCCTGAAGGAGGATTTAATTCCGGATGGAGCCGATCGATTTTTGTTTAAGATTACACCATATTTATGTATAATGGGTGCCATTGCTACCCTGGTTGTACTCCCGATGGGGGGCACTGAATTAATCATTGCCGATCTTAATGTCGGAGTCCTGTACTATATCTCAATCACCGCTTTGGTAGTGGTTGGTCTGTTGATGGCCGGTTGGAGTTCCAACAACAAATGGTCACTACTCGGAGGTATGCGATCCGCGGCACAGATCGTCAGTTATGAAATACCTGTTGCTATGAGTTTATTAACACCAATATTAATAGCCGGCTCATTGTCTATTGGAAATTTGGTGGGTGTTCAAGGCGCGTTTCCTTGGGAGTGGACAGTGTTTCATTCACCATTCACTTTGCTGGCTTTTGGCATTTTTTTCGTGGGAGAACTGGCTGAAGGCAATCGAACACCTTTCGACCTGCCGGAAGCTGAGTCGGAGCTGGTTTCCGGTTTTAATACGGAATACTCTGGTTTTCGTTTCGCCGTGTTTTTTTTGGCGGAATACGGGAATGTCTTTTTGATCGGATTGTCCGTGACCGCCATATATTTAGGTGGCGGAAACCTGCCGGGTGGATATCAGAGCATCCCGTTGGGAATCTTAGTCGTAATGGTCAAAACAATTTTCATCATGTTTGTGGTCATCTGGCTTCGCTGGACGCTGCCACGGTTTAGAATTGACCAAATGATGGCATTGTCATGGAAATACATGCTGCCGGGTGCTTTGATCGCGTTCTTTGGTCAGGCTTTATACATGATGATCGCTCAAAGTTGGCCGACCTTGATTACCATTACATCTTTGATTGTATTTGCCTTGTTTATATTTGTCTTGATTAAATTTATCGTCAGAGTTCGCGTTAATATTCGTGATCAAGCGATTCCTGTTAATACACAACGCTAATCCGAAACGCTAACATCAGTTGATGATATTTGATAAAATTTAAGGTGATGTAGTTTTATGAGCACATATTTCCATAATATAAAGAATGGGATTCAGACTGTTTTTGAGGGAATGAGCATCTCCTTGGCCAGTATGTTTTTGAGGCCATGTACGGTTCAGTATCCCGATGATGACATCAGTTCCGATGAAACGTTGTTGAAAACATACAAGGGGCAGCTTCGAGGAATGCCGGAAAACTACCGCGGTATTTTGAATGTTGAGTTAGCGATCTGCACCGCCTGCCAGTTATGTGTCAAAGCGTGTCCCATTGAATGTATCGCTATTGATGCTGTTAAATGCGATAAATCAAAAGTTCAAGGCACCAAAGGCAAAGAAGCGGTTAAAACCCGGACATGTTCTCGTTTTGACATTCATGCCGGTAAATGCATGCATTGTGGTCTTTGCGCCAAAGCCTGTCCGACAGGAGCCATTCATCATACCATTGTATTTGAGTTGAATAAGTTTAAATTGGATGATCTGGTGCTGGAGTTTGTGAGTGAGGAAGAAAAAGAAAAAGCCATCGCTCGAGATGAAGTTTTGGCTGCGGAAGTTGCTGCCAAAAAAGCGGCAAAAGCCGCCGCGGAAAAGAAAACCGTTGAGAAAGTAAAGGCTGTTGACGAAACCAAAGAAAAAGAAGAGGGGGCTAAAGAATAATGGAACTATCACATTTGTTTTTTTATGGTTTCTCCATTTTGATACTTGGTATCGGCTTCATTGTCGCGTTTTCCAGAAATTTACTGCATTCAGCCTTTGCCTTGTTTTTTGTTTTGTTTGGAATAGCGGGCCTATATATCCTGTTAGGAGCTGATTTTCTCGGAATGGTTCAAATTATGGTATATGCGGGTGGTGTCGCTGTTCTCCTGATTTTTGGTACCATGCTAACGGCCAGTATTTCCGAACCGGAACAAAGCAATTTGTCCTTTCAAGCTATTCTTTCTCTGCTGTCCGGAGCCGGCGTTCTGATATTATTACTCGCCGTTTTTAATAAGACCGATTGGCCTGTAATGTCGCCGGGGAAAATGGAACCGACAACGGAGTCATTGGGAAAATTGTTGTTAAGTGAATATATCCTTCCCTTTGAAGTGATTTCCTTTTTATTGCTGGCAGCAATGATTGGAGCCCTAATGTTAGTTATGAAGGGAGATAGAAAATGAGCCTAGAAACGTACCTAATCGTATCAGCTGTTTTGCTGACTCTTGGTCTCGTAATGTTTGTGAGTCGCAGAAATAGTATCGCTATTCTGATGGGTGTTGAGTTGGTGATCAATGCGGCGGCATTAAACTTTGTGGTATTCTCGCGGTTTACAACGTCTCAGAATTCACCATTGGACGGTCAAGTGTTTGCTATTTTTGTAATTTTGCTGGCGGCTGCTGAAGCCGTTGTCGCCTTAGCGATCGTTCTGGCCTTGTATAAAGAACGAAAACATATCCAGGCTGATGAACTGGTCAGTCTTCGCGGTTAAGTTGGAGATGAACACTATATAAAATGATTGAATAATGGATTATATACAAAGCGTAATTCCCTTCGTACCGATATTGCCATTGATTGGCGCCGCAATAATGGGGCTACTGGGGAAAAAAATATATAAGGCGGTGGGTGAGAATATGACAGGTGCTTTGGGGTGTCTGACACCTGCCTTGTCCGCTTTTATAGCCTTCAGCTCATTTTTTAGCCTTCTGAACTTGGATGTCGCGGATCGAGTTATACGCGTTAATATCATGGGGTGGGTCTCTGTCGCCGATTTCCAATTGGATTGGGCGTTTCGTTATGACCCATTGTCCGCTTTGATGCTAATGATTGTCACCGGAATCGGAACTCTGATTCACATCTATGCCATGGGGTATATGCATGGTGATAAATCATTCTGGAGATTTTTCTCCTACGTCAACCTTTTTCTAGCGGCGATGTTGCTGCTGGTTCTGGGGGATAATTTGATTATTATGTTCCTGGGATGGGAAGGTGTTGGACTTTGTTCATATCTGTTGATTGGATTCTGGTTCGATGAAGAAACCAATGCTGTTGCGGGAAAGAAAGCCTTTATCGTAAATCGTATCGGTGATCTGGGTTTTATTACGGGTATTTTCCTGGTGGTGATGTTTTCGTCACAACTATTTGGAACGGTGAATTTATCCTTTGATGAGTTTCAGAGTCGAATCATGGAATTACAGCAACAAACATTCTGGGGATTCCCCTTGCTGGAAGTGATCGGATTGTGCTTTTTCGTTGGTGCCATGGGAAAATCAGCGCAAATCCCATTGTATGTTTGGTTGCCTGATGCCATGGCGGGACCAACTCCTGTTAGTGCGTTGATTCATGCGGCAACCATGGTGACCGCGGGTGTTTATATGATGGGAAGAATGTACTTTTTGTATTCATTAGCGCCTTACGCGTTGAGTTTTGTCGCTTTGATTGCGGCTCTAACCTGTTTTATGTCGGCAACCATCGGTATGGCTCAGTTTGATATCAAAAAAGTATTGGCCTATTCCACAGTCAGCCAACTGGGATATATGTTCTTGGCAATGAGTGTCGGAGCTTTCAGTGCCGGTGTATTTCACCTATTGACCCATGCCGCTTTTAAGGCCGCACTCTTCATGGGAGCTGGCTCTGTTATTGTCGCCATGCATCATGAACAGGACATGCGAGTGATGGGAGGTTTGTTGAGGAAAATGCCGGTGACGGGATGGTCGTTTATTGCCGCGACCTTTGCCATTATGGGATTTCCACTCAGCTCCGGATTCTTTAGTAAAGATGAGATTCTTTGGAAAACTTTCATCCAGGGATCTTGGCAGTTGTGGCTGGTGGGATTCATCGCGGCGGGAATAACCTCATTTTATATGTGGCGCGTCGTATTTATGACCTTCTTTGGTGAGACTCGAGCAGAAAAACACAGCTGGGATCATTGTCATGAACAACCCAAACGTACCGTTATACCCATAGCGATATTGGCCTTTGCGGCATTGACGCTGGGGTTTTTGAATATTCCCCATTTCTTGGGCGGACATAGTGGTTTCAGCGAATTTTTATCACCGGTTGTGCAGGATCTTCAGGTGAAGCCCATGGAACATTTCCACAATGTGACAGAAGCTGCCGGCGCGCATGATACCGGACACAATGTGGATCATACCGCATTAGAATGGGGTTTGATGGCCGCGTCGGTGGTGTGGACATTTTTTACGGCTTTCTTAGCGTGGTTTTTCTATATGAAAAATCCCGAAGTGAGAGAAAGTATCATGTCCGGAGCATTCGCGCAAAAAGTGTTTAATGTACTGAACAATAAATACTACATTGATGAATTATATGAGATCATCGTATTGACGCCGATACGAAAACTGTTTTTATTCTTGGGAGCATTTGATCAAATGGTGGTCGATGGGTTGGTGAATTTCACCGGATTCCTAGGAAAACAGCTTTCCAACTTTATCGGTGTCTTTGACAACAGTGTTGTTGACGGATTTGTCAACGGAATGGCTTGGTCATTCCAGACCGGAGGTAAGGGATTTAGTTTCTTACAATCAGGCCGAATCCAGACCGTAATCGGAACGTCCTTGATTTTATTTGTGGCTGTGGTGGTATCCTTTATTTTATACTTGGGATAATCACTTGAAATCTAAAAGTTGATATCAATTTATTGGCAAAACATAAACTGAGGTTATGATGTATTCTAATCATATTTTATCTTGGGTAGTATTCTTACCAATTGTGGTCATTCCGCTCCTTTGGTTAATACCCAAGGATAAATCGAAGTGGTTGGCACTGGTTGTCACAATCGTTGATTTCTTTATCGCGATCCCTCTTTTCACCGACTTTGATAAGATTAAGGAAGGTGTGAACAAGATGGGCGGTATGCAATTCATCGAAAACCATGAATGGATTCCGTCCTTAGGTATTCGATATACGATCGGTGTTGATGGTGTTTCTGTCACCATGATTCTATTGACACTGCTTATCGGTGTCGTTGCCGTTTTGGCATCCTGGAATATTCACAAGGCAGAACGCGGTTACTTCGCCATGTTCTTGCTGCTGCAAGGCGCGATGTTGGGTGTGTTTGTAGCCTTGGACTTGATTCTTTTCTATCTGTTCTGGGAAGTGATGCTGTTTCCGATGTACTTTTTGATTGGTGTTTGGGGAGGACCGCGAAGAATTTACGCGGCCATTAAGTTCTTCCTTTATACCTTGATGGGCAGCGTAGGGATGTTACTTGGGATTATCGCTGTTTGGTATTTCGCGCCTGGCGGGGAAAGAACATTCAATATTATTGAATTGTTAGCACGCGTAAACGAAGGTGGCGCATTTAATGGCCCTGAAATTTTTGGATTTCCATTTACGAAAGTGGTCTTTATCGCGTTCTTTATCGGGTTCGCGATTAAAGTACCGATCTTCCCATTCCATACCTGGTTACCGGATGCTCACGTTGAGGCACCAACTGCTATATCTGTAATTCTGGCTGGTGTGCTCTTGAAAATGGGGACTTATGGATTCTTGAGAATCAACTTTCCGTTGCTTCCGGAAGCATTTGATTGGTTTAGAGATTTTTTCATCGCCTTGGCCGTGATCAATATCGTATACGGGGCATTGTGCGCGTTGGCACAAACGGATCTCAAGAAAATGATCGCGTACTCGTCTGTCAGCCATATGGGATTTGTGCTGTTGGGGCTGGGTGCCGCAACCACTCAGGGGATTAATGGAGCTGTTCTGCAAATGTTTAACCATGGAACAATCACAGCCATGCTATTCCTCTTGGTTGGGGTCGTTTATGATCGAGCCCACCATCGAAGAATTGCCGGGTTTGGCGGACTGGCATCGGTAACACCTGTTTATGCGGCTGTTACCGGTATTGCTTATATGGCCGCAATTGGATTGCCAGGATTGAGTGGATTCATTTCTGAACTTCTGATTTTGACCGGTTCTTTCAAAGTTTATCAACTGCCGACAATTATTTCCGGTTTGGGAATTATATTGGGCGCTGGCTATATGCTATGGGCGTATCAAAGAGTTTTCTTTGGTAAACTCAATGAGGATTATAAAAACTTGAAGGAAATCAACTTTGTAGAGTTGTGCTCAGTCGTTCCCTTAATCTTAATATCTTTATACTTGGGTGTGTTCCCTAACAGTATCATTGTATATTTTGAATCATCACTAAATTACTTGAGCCAATTATTAATCTAACAGTTCATAGCCGAGTACATATTCTGTTTCTATTAATTCATTAAGAATAATGTCGCTTTGGCGGACCCAAAGCGACAGAATCTTTACTACGGATTGTGGTCAAAATGATAAATACTTTACCATATTTAAGCTATATGCCCGCTCATTTAATCATGGGTGGCGCGATTCTTTTGTTCTTTTTGGCAAAAGCAATTCCAGGGCTTAGAAATGTGTCTCCGGCCGGACTGTTTATCGTCGCGTTGCTGGGGGCTTTTTTCGCGGAGTTCCGGGGCACGGGTTCACAGACTATATTCTATAGTATGCTGCATCTGGATTCCTATAGTCGCTTGTACAATCAGATTTTCTTTATTGTGACAATTGTCGTTATATTGATGGTGAAAAACAATGAGGAAATCGATAAGAGTATTGAATGGGAAATGTACGGACTAATGGCGACGTCCATATTGGGAATGATGATGATGACTTCATCAATTCATCTCTTGATGATCGTTATTGGTATCGAACTGGTTTCCATTCCGTCTTATCTGCTTGTTGCCGTTAACCGTAAACTGGGCGCGGCCAAGGAAGCGTCTTTGAAATATGTTCTATTCGGATCTTTAACAACTGGGATCATGCTGTATGGTATTTCCCTGATTTTCGGGCTGACCGGCACCTTGCAGTTGGAAGCCATGTGGCGCGGGCTATCGGCTTCAACAATTATCGAATCACCGATGTTTCCGCTGGCTATTGTGATGACATTGGCAGGTATGGCGTTTAAGATTGCTGCCGTTCCATTTCATTTCTGGTGCCCGGACGCGTATCAAGCGGCACCAACGCCGATTACGGCATTCTTATCAGTCGCCCCAAAAGTTGCGGGGATGGCATTGATCATGCGCTTCTTCGCTCAACACCTACAAATACAATCCGAACAATTAACCTTGATTATATCCGTTATCTCGATGATCACGATGTCATTGGGAAATATAGCGGCATTAAGACAAACGGACATCAAACGGCTGCTGGCTTACTCATCAATAGCTCATGCCGGATTTCTCCTGATGGGTATCGCGGTGATGAATGACGCGGGTCGACAATTCGTTTTCTACTATATCTTGGTGTACATGATTATGAATTTAGGTGCCTTTATGGCTGTCATTTATGTGTCGCGAGCTGAGAATTTTGAAATCAATTCCTTTGCCGGTATGATTACCAAAAAGCCGGTTCTGGTGGTCGCTTTCACCGTGTGTTTGTTTAGTTTGGCAGGGATTCCTCCGTTTGCCGGATTTATCGGAAAATTCTATCTCTTTAAAGTGGTTATTGAGAAAGGACTATATTTACTTGCGGTTGTGGCTGCCGTGAATTCCGTAGTATCATTATATTACTATGTGAATGTGATTAAAGTCATGATTATCAATCAATCAGATCGACCAATACCTGACTTTGAAGGTAGCTCATTTCCTGTTGCATTCGTCACTCTTTGTGCCGTCCCATTAGTGGTTTTCGGCCTTTATTGGGTTCCGCTGCTAAGGTGGTCAGAAGTTGTGTTGATGTTTAAATAGCCCGGCCTTCAGCGATTCAATTTGAAACAATCCAACGACTGAATTGATGGTTTGATTGTTTTGCCTCTTCCCCTGAGCTTCGGTAGCCCGCTTTCCCAGTGCCGGACCTTTCCCTCTCCCACGTTTTCATTGTAAATTAGTAAATCCTTTGTTGGCGTTCACTAATTCATTAACTGATCATTTTTGGGGTAATACATCTTAGAGTTTCTAGCCAAAAATGATCTGATATTTGGAATAGGAATATCTATCATTCCTCAATAGAATACCGTTGATATTAATGGAGAACTTAAGTCCGTAAAATGGGCAAATCCGCTTGAGTAAGATCAAACAAATACCAATTTTTTTCTTTCGACCTTCAACATTCACTGAAAGATGTATGAGTTATAGTTGATTCTTGTGTTTGAGAGTGAAGTGGCGTACCCCTTTGTTT
>CAZJUM010000077.1:0-7708 GCA_964549175.1 uncultured Pseudomonadota bacterium
TAAGCACATACAGAACAAAAAAATCCGCTTTTAAAGCCCCCGGTGGCTCCATAATGGCGTAGCCTTGCGGAGCCTTAATGTAAAATCATACAGACTCCATAGCTCTTCGAGACTATGGAGCCACCAGAGAGAAATTAGCTGAACAGTTACGATTAAATTTATATTTTTTATACAAAATTTGCCCATTTAGAAATCTAAAAGTCTATTACACAGTAAATCAAGTTCTAATTTGGCGGCCCACAACAGACTAAGGTCGGAGTATGGGGTCTCAAGAGATTTTTAAGATAAAGGCGGCCAATTTGCTAATTACATCTTGTACCGTAGCAACAGCTTGTACACCATCCAAATGCGGTGCGCCTTCCATTACAAATACGGGCTTATTGAAATGCAGCCCAAAAGCTATTTCCGACATAGTGCCGTATCCTCCCCCGATTGCGATTAGCGCAAGAGAAGAGTGCGCGATCAATACATTACGCGCTTTCCCGATTCCGGTTGCTATCGGAATATCAACATATTTATTGGCCATGCTCCAATCCCCTTCGGGAATGAGGCCAATGACCACACCTCCGGACTCAGAACACCCCTTGGAAGCATATTCCATCACACCGTTTTTGCCCCCGGTTATAAGAGGAATACCAATTTCGCCAAAATTCCTTCCTAAATCCTCAGCAGTTAATGCCTGTTGTTCGTTGGCATCACGCGGTCCGATGATCCCTACCGGAACTTTCCGGGCGTCTGCTTTTTGGTATAGCCAGCATAGAGCACTTGTGGGTGTAATGACGTCACTGGTTTCAAGCTGTCGTTCAAACGCTTTCCACCGGAGTTCTCTGGGGTCAAAGTAAGCTGAATCATTGTGCAAAATTTTCCTGTCAGTAGAAATGAATATCTTTTTCATAATTGTTTATATGAGTATACTTTAGTTTTTAAAATCGGAGTCGACTTTTAAACAGATTGGAAGTTTTATGTACGTGGTCTCCGAAGAGCCAGCAGTTCGTTGTGCTTAAAAGCCAGCAGCTCATGTTCGTTTCGCGCTTACTCAGCTTCAATTAGGGGTATAATGGATGTACTGGGAGAACCATCACTTCCGTGCGGTTTGCGGTTTTCTTATGAAGTGAATGGTTTAAAGAAGAATTGCAATCATTCAAACCGATATGGCAATAAAATCGACGAATTTCAGATAAAGGTATCTGGTCAATTATCGTTCCTGATCAATTTGTTTCAGTATCGCGTCAAAATTGGATTTCAGTTCCGGTGTCAGCACATCGACGATCGAAACGCCATCCCGATCCGCTTTTCTAATTTCATTACTGAAGGGTATAAACATTGAATTTTTGACCTCAGGCAATGCTGATTTAATGAATTCCTCATCCTCAGGACTTGTAATTTTGTTGGCGACTAGCAGGAACTTTGACAATTCAATTTCACTTGCCATTTGCATCAGCTGTTTCGCACAATCAATCGAGCGTTGACCAGGTTCAACGACAGTGATCATCAAGTCAACACCTTGGGTGGTCGCACGCCCAAGGTGTTCAATACCCGCTTCCATATCCATCACGACGGTCTCATCTTTATAAAGCACTAAATCCCGAACCAGGGCTCGGATTAGAACGTTCTCAGGGCATGCGCATCCGCCACCGCCTTTTTCTACCGCACCCAGTACCAAGAGAGTAATACCTTTAAAGGTTATGGCAAACGAGTCGGCGATATCAGACACCTGTGGATTCAGTTTGAACATCTGCCCATATTGCTTGACCTTGGCCCCCGTTCTTTCTTCGATGAGATCCGCTTGTTTGGAAATCGGGATGATTTTCTGTTGTTCAGCGAATGATATCCCTAACGCGGCTGCCAGGTTGGCATCCGGGTCGGCATCTACTGCTAGCACTTTTTGACCGGTTTGACTCAACAGCAAGGCCAATGCTCCGGCAACGGTAGATTTACCAACACCTCCTTTTCCGGAGATAGCAAGTTTCATAGATACTCCTTTTGCGATATCAATTTACGGAAAATTATAGGATTCCTCGGTTACTTCAGAGGACTTGGCCCTAGTTTTTTGATTACTTCCTCCATCTGTGTAATCTGGCGGTGGAAAATCGACCCCATATTGGACGCCAATGTTCCAAAACGCAGGCGTTCTTTTTCGATACCTATGGCCTCCATCATTCGGGTCATTTCCGCCACACGCTGTTTGGCAAAAGCGCTTCCTTTTTCTGATTTACAATTACCCGGATGACATCCAAGAGCTAACACACCATCGGCTCCGTTGGCCAGAGTATCCATAATAAGCTCCATGTCCAATTTACCGGCACAGGGCAATTCAATGACTTCCAACCCGGGCGTAATACTGAGCTTAAGTTTCTCAGCTGCTCTATGAGCCTCAGTGGCAGAGTTTTTACAACAAAAGGCCACTAAGTTATTGGGTTTTTTGGCTGCTTTTATCACTTGATTCATAAGCGATTGGTCGCCATATGACTTCACCTGAATAGCATTCATCGGGCATTCGCTAGCGCAAATCCCGCAAGCGAAACAGGCTTGCTCATAAACTTTGGCGACACCGTCTACCCAAGTAACGGCTTGATGCTGACAGCTTCGATAGCAAGTCAAACAGATCACGCATTTTTCTGTATCAACCTCAGCAAATAGTTCATTCTCTTTGAGTTGGGGCAGTTTAAATAACCTGTCCAGCTCATGAACGACATTGTCCACGTCTGAGAGTGAATCGGCGGCACTTTGCAATTGCTTGCCCGCACCAACGACAAACACACCCTTTCGGTTGCTTCTAACGACCAAATTATGAACATTTTCTGCTTGTAAGAAGTTATTTTTGCTGAGGTTAACGCCCAATATCTCAGAAATGGCCACATTTTGGGGATTCGGGAAATAATCCTGGTCAACAACGATATAATCAGGGTTTAGCTCAAGTGTTCGTAACAGAGATGAGTCAAGATATTGAATGCGAAGTTGCTCACCATTGATAATAAACTCAGACGTTCCTGGTGATTTTAAGAAAACAACTCCCATAGAGCGTATCTTATGATATTTTTGATCCAAATTAAAGGAAGTCAGCTTGAGGTTATCGGCAAACACATATACCTGGTTTCCCATCTCCCGTAATTTGCTAGCGACCGTCAATAACCTTCCAAATTCTTGTGGATTCGATTCTTTTTTCAATCCATGGAGCAACGCTATTGTTTTCCCTTTAATAACGCGAGAATCGCAAGATAGTCTTTCCTCAAGTTCAGATATCGACATTATTTTTTCGTTTTCATTGAGTCCGTATGCTTTTTTTCGATCTTGGGTTTTTAACTCCGAGTTGATAATAATCGCAGCGAAAGACTTTCTAATGGATTGCGCGCCTTGTTGAAAAACAACCTGAAAATCCCCTACGAAACCACTCACTTGCGTTATCTTAGATTCAGTTAGTATCTCGACATTCTGATTGTCTTTTAACTTCTCGACAGACCGTACGAAAACATCACTGCCGCTTTCGTAGATTTGAGCAGCTAAATCAATATTGTGGGATTTTCCGATATCTTTTTTATCAGTCGCGATAGCAACGGGATAACCTGCTTGGGAAATACTATTCGCGACTTCGGCCCCCATCATGCCATCACCCAGAACCAATACTTGGTTATTTGATTTATCTGACATTTCGCCTCCACAAGTAATTCAGTGTTTGTGATGCTGCTTGAACTGCCTGAGACATTGAGTTCGCGATTGTCTTCGGGCCTTCAGCGGCACCGGCAATAAACACACCTTCGCATTCGGTCAGTGTTTTTTCCAAATCATTCTTTCCTTGTAGGAATCCCTGTTCGTTGGTTTTAATACCAAAACCGTCAGCCAGGGTTTGATTTTGAGAACTTGGGGTGATGCCGACAGATAGCACAATAGTATCAAATAATTTATCAGCCGGTTGACCTTGAGCATCAGTGTAGTGTGCCCGCAACTGATCGCCATCTTCGGGATAAAGATCAACGGGGATATTTCGGACAAAGTTTATCTTTTCTTTGCTTTGATCCAAAAACGATTGAGGATCCTTATTGATGTTTTGAATATCCATATAGAAAATCGTGATTTCAGTTTCTGAATGTTTGTGCTTAATAGATCGGGCCGTCCTAAGCGCGTAGGAGCAGCAGACCTGAGAGCACCACAGATTTCCCAGTCGTGCGTCTCGACTTCCCACACATTGGATGAAGGCAATCTTCAGAGGCAGTTTACCGTCGGACTCTCGCAGTAAATCACCATGCTGTTTAACGCATCGTTCCAGCTGAAGTCCGTTAATGACATTTTTAAAGGAACCAAATCCGTATGTTGGCTTTAGTTTCGCGTCAAATGGTCTAAATCCCTGAGCCAGAATTACAGCATCAGTTTTAATTAAATTAGTTGAATGCTCATCAATTTGCTTGACGGTTGCGGGTTGGTGAACCACGGCGGGTGGTTCGATTTCATTTTTCTCACTTTTTTTCAATTCCAAATGAAATTGATCGCTTTTCGAAACCTGTGAAATTTCTGAGGCGATGTAGTAATTGATTTTAGAATTGTTGACAGCTTCCTTGATTACTTTATCGGCCTCGCAAGCACCGCATTGCAAACACTCACTATCTGCTTTGCAACAATAATGGGCAACATGACCTCCCAGGAAGTCATTTTTTTCAACCAGGTCCACAGCAATTCCGAAACTTGCCAATTCGTTGGCAGCCATTAGACCTGATATTCCGCCACCGACAATGGCCACTTTCTTATTAATGTCCAATTTTCACTCCATGCTTGTCCGGAGTTCCGGATTAAAAATATAACATTGGATAGCTAGTATTGAATAATTGCTAATTAAAAGTTGGTCTTGGAAGGACCTTAGCTTGTTCCGCTATTTCAGGTACTTTGTGTTCCCATTCAATCGGCATTAATGAACACCCGCGATACCTTTCATTTCTTTAAATTCCTCAATTTGCTCGCAAGCGATTTTGATCCCTTCTTTGACGACTTGTTTTTTTTCAACACCTTGCAGACGTTTGATAATCTCATCAGGGACATCCATACCCGGAACTTTTGTCGCCATATATCGCGCCATACCAATACTTTTCATCGGAGTAACACCAAGAAGAATATATACTTTCTCGGTTAACCCCATGTCATTCGCCATAGATACCCATTTTCTGATTTTTTTCATGTTGAACACACATTGTGTTTGGATAAAATCCGCACCAGCCTCAGCTTTTTTAGCCAGTCGATGAACTCGCCATTCAAAAGGTTCCGCAAAGGGATTCGCGGCCGCCCCAATAAAAAGATTTGGTGGACCATCAATCTCAGCACCACTTTGAAAAAGCCCTTCATCACGCATTTTTTTGACCATTGATACCAATTGAATGGAATCAATGTCATAAACGCCTTTGGCATTGGGGTGATCTCCAAATTTTTGGTGATCTCCGGACAGGCAGAGAATATTATTTATGCCGCTGGCCGAGATTCCCAGAATATCCGCCTGCATTGCCAAGCGATTTTTGTCCCGGCACACCAATTGAAAATTGGGTTCCAAACCGGCTTGACAAGCAATTAATGAGGTTGCCCAACTGGATAGGCGGACCATGGCGGTTTGGTTGTCGGTGATATTTACCACATCCACATTGTCTTTCAGGAACTTGGCTTTTTCTTTGACGGCTTCTACATTTGTTCCTCTTGGAGGTCCAAGCTCACCTGTGAATGCGAAGTGACCGTTCTTTAAAATTCTCTCCAGGTTGCTATTCGATTTCATTTCTGTTTCCATTGTCTTATTTTATCAAGAGCTTGATGATTATTCGGCTGGAGTTTCATAACCTGGTTGCGTTAACTCGCGAGGAACAGTATTTACCCATTCAGTTACCGGTTTAACTTCAAGAATGTTTTCCAATCGGTTTTGTTCAGACAATCGGGTGTAAATCGTATGCCATGCACAGGCTTGATTCGGATCGATTTCACAAGATGTATTGTTTGTGCCACCGCAGGGGCCATTGTATATATTCTTTGAACACATGGTAACCGGACAAATTCCGGCGGTTAGGTCAAGTACACAACTGCCGCAGGCTCGACAACGTTCCTCATATACTCCCATTGCTCGATTCACCCCAATAAATGTGGTATTTACCGCGGGAATGACAGGCTTCGATGGATATTTTTCAGCCATAAACTGAACTCCGGCACCACAAGCCAGTGAAAGCACCGCGTCGTATTTATCGATATCGCCCGCGATTTCTTCCAAAAATTCCATATCGCATTGACGATCCAATGTCGTTTTCTCAAATGACATATCACTTTGAGTTGCTTTTACAGCCAATGTCAGTTCCGAGACCATCAAGTTGGTTTCTTTCTCCCCCCCGGCCAGACACACTGCCACACACCCTTTGCAACCCACAACCAGTACGTTTTTGTATTTATCAAATAACGACCCTTTGATTTCCTCAAACGGTTTTTTTTTCGCAATAATCATAAACTGTTTCCTTATAATTCTATCGACTTCAACACCTCATTTATTATTAGTGGTGCGGAAGGGATATTTTCTCAAGTTAATGGATCCGATACCGGATCTATCATAATCCGACTTCGGCCAAGTCATCGCCCAAATACTTTCTTTCGTTTTCTCCCAGAATTCCGAGTGACAGGCAGATCAAAGTCCATAAATGAAGGGAATGATACTCGCCTTTGAAGTGATCCTTAAGATCATGTATCTGAGAATGACAATTATGACATGGTGTAATACAATAACTGGCACCGGTTTTCCGGATTTGATCAAATTTTATTTTGCCATATTGCCGACGTTGATTAGGCTTTCCAGCTTGTAGAAAACCACCTCCGCCGCCACAGCAAAAGTTATGGACGCCGTTGGGTGTCATATCGATAAAGTTTTCCTCTCCGACGACTTTTTTTACAACAAAGCGCAGATCTTCCGCTCCCGCTTCGCCATAAGTTTTACGAACGAATTGACAAGGATCTTGTAAAGTGAATTTTACTTTGAGATCTTTGTTCCAGTCTGAGTTAACCGGTAGTTTCCCTTCTCTGATCCATTGAGCGTAAAATCTGATAATACTCCCGACTTCAAAGTTATGCTCAATGTTAAATTTTTGCAGTCCGACCCGAACCGCGAATAGCTCATGGCCTCACTCGGTATTGAGCCAAACCTTGCATTTGAGATCATCGACTGCTTTCGCTTTTAAGCGAACGATTTTTTCCCAGTTTTCATCATCGGCTGAGAACAGGCAGTAGTTTTCAGCCGCAAACCCTTTAGTGCCATAGGTCCAATCAACGCCGACATAATCCAGGATTTTCCATAGCGGAACCATTTCATCTTCTTCCATAGCCGGTTCGCGAGAATTCTGATTGAGATAGAAGTAAGCTCCTACTTTATCAATCGGTGCTTTAAGATGATCCATTCCTTCTTGTTCGTCGTATACCGTCTCTAGTGTCTCTTCTACTGTTTCAATAAAGTCTTCTTCGGTTAGCCCCATGGCACTGCAAGTATCAACTGTTAATGCTTTCGCGCATGATCCGACAATGCCTTTCGGTTTATTTTCTTTTGCCCTGCTATTTCTTACATTGTAAACCAATTGCGGAATGTTGATTTCCATCGGGCAAACTTCTGTACACCGCTGGCACATAGAACAACACCAAGCCCAACTAGAATTCAGTAGCTCTTCATCCATACCCAGTGCCGCTAATCGGAGATACTGGCGGGCATCCATAC
>CAZJUM010000077.1:7718-11545 GCA_964549175.1 uncultured Pseudomonadota bacterium
GTCAATCCCGGTGGCAGGACATGCGGATGAGCACGCCCCACAGGCAATACATAAATCGAGATTGCCTTGATTGGGAACTTTCTCTTTGACTCCATCAACAAACTTGGCACCATTCGAGGTACCAATTTTAATGCTTTCTTCGTTCATGATATTTACTTCATCCATAAATGTACGAGAGCCACCGCACAATATAACCAATTTGTATTAGGGAAATGTTGCGTGGTGAATATGAAATATGGTTAATCTTTTTAACTCAAAAAGCTCATTGCTTTAAAAATTCAATAAGACCGCCCATACACATCGCCATCACTGGTTAAACTGAGAAGTATAACCAGTTTCAGGGTTCTTTGTTCAAGTTATTCTGTTCATAACAGATCTTAGTGAAAATAGAAACGCAAATTTCAATAACCAAAGTCATATTCCATACTCGGCATAAGCTCCGACTTAAGTCAGTTTATCGATTACAATGTGAATACTTTTGACGATAAAATTGTTCTTCACCGCTTGTATGAATAATGAGCTTAATTCTCTAACGATTTGAGTGTAATAAGAGCAAAATCGCTAAAAAAAATCAATTTGAGTCAAAACTCGAACTAACAAGCGCATAATTGAAAAAAGCGTCCAATATTTGATTTAAGTCATCAAAATAGATGGTCACGGATTTTATTTACACTCTAATAGACGCAAATTCGATTTCAAGATAAAAACTTATCATTCTCCTCAATTGGTAAAAATAATGAGTGATGACCAAATAGGAACCAAGCAAGAAGTCGCGGAAGTCAAATTCCTAATTCATGATCTCCGGGTAAAAAAATTTGTGGACGACATCATTCATTTTCACGCCACTTTGGATACTGACCTTGAGATTCACAATATTGAGCAGGCCCAACAGATTCACCACCGGGATCTGCGGGAACTGAAGGATCTCGCATGCAAAATGAGAAAAGCGTATAATAGCTATATTACCGCGGTCAAAGAGTTTTCCGCCAATCCCAAAATCATAGCCACGGGCAGAGACTATATAGAAAAGGTTCGAGAAGTGTGCGAACTTGTTTTAAATCCGCTTTGGGGCCGTTTTGATCAGGTAATTTCATTCCTGCCCCAAAAATCCCGATCCTTTGAGGCGCGTAACAGTTACCGCAACTACTTGAGGTGGATTTGTGGAGTTTACTATCGCATTGAACACTTCACACAGGAACTGGAAATCCAACAATTGTACGAAGAATTTGATGTCGCGGATGATGTTTTTGAATTTACCAACAATGTAATTTTCGGATATGTCACCGAAAAAAGCTCATCCAAAATTAATATAACATTTGAGAATTCCGAGTCCGCTGTAATTGGTGGCAACAAACCGCGGTATCGTCGCATGTTTTTTAATCTGGTTAAAAACGCGGTAGATGACATGCTCGGACAACAGAACGGAAAGCTGAGTGTGCGTATTCATAAGGATGATAAGTATGTGTATCTTCAAGTGGAAGACAATGGGACTGGAATGACAACCCAAGAAGTTCAGGAGCTCTTGGAAAGGAGACAAAACCTGGACGGAAAACTACACTCTATTGGTTTCGTATTTGTCCAACAAACGGTTCAGGCGTTTAACGGGAAATTGGCAATAATCAGCGAACCCGGCAAAGGGACCTCTGTTACTATTGGTGTGCCGTTTTTATCGGGGAAAACCAAACCCAGGATCAAACGATCGAAATGCGAAAAGTATTTCAATTTTAAACTTAATCAGAATCAAAGCAAAGCCAACATAACGGTTCTGAAAAACGTACAAAAAATAGATATTAGCGAGATTTGGAATTCGGGAATTACGCTGACGGGTACTGAGCGAATCAGTGAGGATAAAATGAATTCTCAAGCTTCGTCCACGCCCCCAAAAAAGAAGGAGGCAATTCAGGAAGCGGAGCTGGATCGCAATGAACACTGTGGTCAAATTATCTTTAACGATTATAGAAATTCTCAGGCGCAATTTCCGGGCTGTCTGTTCGCGATTTCAGTGAATTATCAAAACACCCTCGATTTTTTCTCCCACAAACCATACGAGAAATACTTCTATTGCAATCATGAAGATTTGAGCCCGATGTTTTACGAGTCCACAGTGCGGGGGCGCTTGGAAAACAACAAGGATAAAAAACCAGAAGTTGTTTTAAAAGCACCAAGTAATATACCTAACTTTTTTGAATTTAAAAAGGTAGCGAAAAAAGAGCGATGCGCGTGTAAATATCACCAAATGATGCGTGACGAATACATCCTTATTGCCAGAAAACTGGTCAATAGCGGCCTTCCTTCTGAATTCGATGTCAAAGCAACCAATATGACGAAATATTTTCCTGACTTTGACACCGTTTTCAAGAGTGAACCCTTTGCGCTTGGGCTACTGGCTGAACAAAAATTATCCAACGAGTAAATTATAAGTCCACTCCGAAAAGTTTGGGGTTTGGGCTGCAAAGGCTTACTATTTTTTATATGAAAACGACTACTATCAAGGTACGAAGAAATGGGATAAAAACTTCATTCGTTTCGCATTTTCTACCCTGGAAAACCGATATATAAAGGCAATGCTTCCAATTTGGCTGAACGGCTTGCGATCCTTTACTTGTCCATACGTGAAGCCGGTCTGGATATTTAGCTCAAAGGAATTTAGGTGAAGTATTGGAAAAATGATTGATGGCTCACTTCAAGATATCAACCGACTATTTAGCACTGAAAATTGTATTACATACTGTGCGAGTGATACTATATCTCCCCTCCGTCCTCATGCTTCAGTTTATGAAGGCTATTCTCTAGCCATTCCTCCCGTTTGTGCTTATTCCGGTACATTAACCGCGCGACTTCACCAATGTATTCACTCGCATGGTAAAAATCCAAAATGTGATTTTGTGTGAACTTGCCGAGAAATTTCCAGTTGTCTTTCGCACCGTCCGCAACTCCTATAATTTCCGCTTTGGGATAGGGCTCTTTGACTTTTAATATCTCACTTTCAAATCGAGAATAGAAGCCCGCTTTGCCATATTCCGGTGCCGCCGCGTTATATATGATGCTTAATCGCTCACCGCCGCTGTCATAGAAAGATATCGTTCCGACCATGGTTTCCCGATAGCCTTCATTCGAGATGTCAATACAGCTACCATCCAAGCCTACTCCTATGATAGCGACATCTTCCGGGTCTTCCGGAAGCGTATACCTCCACTTTTTCTCTTTTGCCGCCACAATAGAACCGACGGCAATACTAACATCCTGCACCTAATTGTGCGAAACATATCGCCCGTGATTGTTTAACAAGTCGAACTGAACGCGTTTGCCACCAAACTCAGAATATTTCGAAGATACCATCTTAGAAAATTTTGGTGTTGATCCGATGATAATCCGATACTTGTTGTCTAGCGGACAAAAGGTTTTGCCGCCTTTGGCATTCTGATAAACATGGCGGGAAATTTGAACTTCTCCGTATGGCGTTTGATATTTTTTATCCACTGGTCCTTTAGTGGTGAAACGCTCTCCTTCGATGCTGATCGGAGTGCCATCTGTATCGTTCAAAGAAAGCGCAAACTCCGTTGACAGGGCACCAGCTTCATTGAGTGATGAGAGAATATTTTCTTCGGTTTTAGGAAACGATTGTTCAAGCTCAACTTCCAATTCAATTTTTAACTTATTATCTTTGTAATCAATTGTTTTAGCAAAGATGGCATTTCTCACTGTTTTATTTTAACAATATATGAAGCTATACCATGTTAATAGACTAAATTACATTATATTGCAACTACACCCGAGATATAGTCAAATGTTGTGTTCAAAAAAGTTAAGCAGCAATATCCCTTTCT
>CAZJUM010000078.1:0-11440 GCA_964549175.1 uncultured Pseudomonadota bacterium
TGTCAAGTAAAAAATGAACTTTTTGCACTTTTTTAATAAGTTCTGAATAGATACTCGAAAAATATTATCTTTATCAAGATTCTATGGAAGTTTTCTCTCAAGTGGTGTAAGGTACTTCAGACTTGGTTAATCACTGGCCTCAACTCTATCAAACTGGGAAATAGCATGACTTTTGTCAGATATATCATTTTCACCATACCGATTTTATTTATTCTCGCGGGAACCCTTCTTGCCCAGGGAATGAGTGATGTCATCTACGGTTTCCACCACACGTTTAGTTTTAGCAACACCTACCACCTATTGGGAATAGTCGGCATCGGCGTATGGGGTAACCAAGCTCGAAAATCCCGAGTAGGCAATCTGTCGATCTTGTTTTTACTCTCATTGGGAGTTAGTTGTTTTTTGGGAATGTCAGTTGACGTGCAATTCGATATGCGCCCGATTGTGGCCGGAGAAATCATTTTTTTAGGTATTTTAATCAGCCGATCCATAGGGTTGAACGCTATTTGGGACGTAGGGGCGGTCATGCTTTTTGGTTTACTGCACGGCGTGATGCTCGGGGTTGTAGCGAAGGGAAAAGCCCCGATGTTCTTTCCGCTTGGTGTTATCCTATCCGGCATAGTCTTATTGCTTATCGGTGCTTTAATAACGTGGCTTTTCGGCATCAGAGACACAAAAGGTTCTTCAAGCCGAAATAATAATGCGCCATTTGCAGGCGGAATTTTAGTCGGTGCGGGAATCACCATCATGATTTGGGTATTAGCTTAACTCTACAACGACACTTAAACAATTATATAACTGATATTGTTGGATTATTGAAAAATCTGATTTTTATTTTAAATTGTGATTATTTCGATCACTCGCATAATAAGTACCATTGTAGGATTAGATAAGAACCTATGTCGTGTAGCCGAAATACAGGGTTTTTATTTTTTTTCAAAATTTGAATTGAGGAAAGAATGGCTAGAAAAAAAATTGATAAAGATGGTGAAGAGCACTATAAAGGAATCAGCCGAATTGATTCCAAAGACACTCATGGATGGAACGCGAGAGTTTACTTTAAAGGTAAGTCTTATTCCAAATTGTTTAGTGACAATCTTTGGGATGGTCGGGAAGTAGCGTTAGACGAAGCAATTTACTGGAGAGATCAAAAAGAAAAGCAATTGGGAAAACCGCGAACTGACCGAGTCGTGGTTATGAGAAACCCACGAAACAGGACCGGTACGATCGGCGTTTGCCGAAAAATGAAAAAGTACTACAAGCGAGGCAAGTGTTATACTGAGGATGTATATGAAGTAACATGTACTCCTGTTGTGGGTCGAGGTTCCAAAAAGACATCCGTTTCCATAAAAAAATGGGGTGAAAAAGAAGCCTTGAAAAGAGCGATTGCGATTCGTAAAAAAATGGAAAGCGAAATTTACGCTTAATGCTCAATCCATTTTTCAGATAAGTATTCCAAGGAATAGAGTGATAACCTATTCTACTCCTTGATGTTTCCTCCGGAAGAGACCTAAGTGATTGAGGCGGTTGAATCTCTTCTCATACTTATTTTAGCCCAATCGGCTACCGAATAAGAGATCTCGTTTTGAGATACAATCATCGGGTGTGTATGCGGTTTAATGCCATTTGGAATCCGTGAACACCGAAAACATGAAATCGAAGACTATAGAGACTTGACCTCCTCAATTTGCTTTTGAAGATCAAAATGCTGCATTTCCATTAGTAAAGTGAACGTATTATTTAGACGGAAGCCCCCCATTCTCTATCACGCGATTTAAAAACTACTTTTGCTTTCATCAAGAGATGAATCAACATTGGTCATCTTGAAAACCGCTTTAAATAGGGTGATCAAATCGGGTTGTCCAATGGGTTCCGCACTAAATTTCCGAAGTTACGGCTTATTTAGTTTATCGTCCAATTCTTTCGTTTTTTTCTCAAGGGCTATGACCTTTTTTCTTAGATCATCGGTTTTATAAAACATAGCTGATCCTTTTTGCCAGTCAGGTTGTGGTCTGGCAGGGTAACCAAAATACAAGCCTTTTTCCTCAATATTGTTGGTTACGACTGACAAACTCCCTATCTGCACATGATCGGTTATCGTCACATGATCCAAACTTCCCGAATGTCCTCCGAAGTAGACATTTTTTCCCGTTTTTACAGTTCCCGCGAGTGCGGAATGTCCGAGCAATAAATTATTTTCTCCGACTTGGCAGTTATGGGCGACATGCACCAAGTTATCCAGCTTCGTACACCGACCAATAATTGTTTCTTTCACCGTTCCCCGATCAACCGCGCAAAGCGCGCCAATTTCAACATCATCTTCGATAATTACACCGCCGACTTGGGGAATTTTATAGTGACGTTCACCCTCTCGCTCATAACCAAATCCTTCACTGCCAATCACGCAATTCGAGTTTAAAATCACATTATTACCGATGATACAATTGTAATTAATCGTAACATTCGCGTAAATTTTACAATTATCACCGATTTTAACATTATCTCCGACGAAGGTCCCCGGATAAAGGATAGAATTACACCCGATTACCACATTTTCACCAATGAAAACACCCGGATAAATTGTTGCCTGTTTTCCAACTTGACTTGAAAAAGAGACATGGGCAGATTCCGATATCAGACCAGATTCTTTTTTCTCCGGCACCATTAACCGAATTAGTTTTGCGAATGCCAAACGCGGATTTTCAATTCGAATCAGGTTCTTTCCCGGTGCCGTAACATCTTTATCAACTATCACAGCTGTTGCCCGACACAATGGTAGTTTATCCGCATACTTCGGGTTAGCCAGAAATGTAATATCGCCGTTAGAAGCTTCCAGGATTCCATTCATTCCGGTTATTTCCGCATCTTCATCACCGACTAATTCCGCATTTAAATACGCTGCGATTTCTCTAAGTTTAACACTTTTCATAAGCATTTGTTGGTTTAGATGAGTGAATTGTTTGGTTGAGTATTAGGCAATCAATATTGATAAGGAAGCGCGAATTTCACCAGCTTCGTTTGAAATAATGATATCTGGCATTCCCAACCTTGCTTGGCTGGTAAAACAAACTTTCTGCGGCCTATTTAATTACCACTACTGAAATAATGAAGGACTTAAATCCTCAGGAACAGATAACCCAAGCAAAATAAAATTCGTTGCGGCAATCATTGATAAATTAAGGGGATGCTGGTCACTGTGTTTCCTTAATCGATAATTTCCTTTGTATTGAGGATCGAATATAATTAACGGAACAGGGTTGATGGAATGCTTGGTGCTGATTTCTTCTATTTGTTTCTTTTTATTATAAATCAACATTTCATCCGCATTGCCATGGTCCGCAGTGATCAATGCAACGCCATTTTCTTCTTCAATAGCTTTGCAAATCAATTCTAAAGCGGCATCAACAGTTTCAACGGCTTGGATAGAAGCATTCATATCTCCTGTATGTCCTACCATATCAGCATTGGCAAAATTAATTAAGCCGTAGTCATATTTGCCCGATTTAATGAACTCAACAGCTTTTTGCCCAATTTCTGCCGCTTTCATTTGAGGTGCTTCGGCAAAGGATTTCACTTTGTCCGAAGGGATCAGATGATAAGTTTCTTTGGTTGAATCCAAAGGATCTCGATAGCCTCCATTAAAAAAGAAGGTGACGTGCGCATATTTTTGCGTTTCGGTCAGCCTGAATTGATTTAATCCCAATTCAAGAATACGCTTGCCAAAAGGCAGTTTTACTGACGGACTTTCCATTAACCTGTTCTCAGGCGTATTACTATCCTCATCATAAACCATCATACCGGCAAAATAAATATTAGGTCGTTTTCCAGTATCAAAAGCGTTGAAATCTTTTTCTACAAATGCCCGAGTTAACTCAATGGCACGATCAGCCCTAAAATTCATAAAAATGACCACATCATCATCCTTTATCGTCGGAATCACATGGTCTTTATTATAAACATTAAAGGGAGGACAATCTTGATCAACCAGGTCGGGGATTTTATTGCGAAAATGAGTTACCGCATCCAACGCACTTTCAAAATTATTATTGGATAATCCTCTGACGTGAGTGTCCCACCCTCTTTTTACTTTTTCCCATGACTGATCTCGGTCCATGGTAATTACTTCCCGCCCACCACCAGAAACAATTCCATAATCCCATTCCGGGTGTTTTTTGAGAGTTTTCTCAAACTGATCCTGTAATTCTTGAATATAGAGATCCGCTGTTTGAATTCCGACATCTCTTCCATCCAGCAGAGCATGGACATAACATTGGGAAATATTTTGCCGCTCAGCATGTTGGATCACAGCTTTTAAGTGGGAAGTATGGCTATGAACATTGCCGTCAGAAAGTAATCCAATTAAATGCATGGAACCTTTTTGGGCTTTTTCGATACAGGTTTCCAGTACTTCACGTTTAAAAAAGGATCCGTCCTTGATAGCATTATTGATAAGTGTGGACCCTTGGGCTATGATCTTCCCGGCACCCATTGTTAAATGACCTACCTCAGAACCACCCAAATCATTATCGCCTGGTAGCCCGACATGTTTCCCATGCGTAGCCAGAGTAGTATGGGCATAGTTTTTCATTAGCTGATCAAAAAATGGCGTTTTGGCTTGATAAACCGCATCAGTATGGTCTTTTTTACCAAATCCAAAACCATCTAAAACGATGTTTATAAGTGGATGGCGATTTTCAAAATTAATTGAAGTTTGATGTTGTGTCATATTCGTTTTATTTTTAAAGAAAGGAAATAACAACAATCTATTAGCAAATCTAAACACCAAAATTACTTGTATTGTTAGCAAATGAATTGCCCCCGATCACTCTTCCCGCAAGGTTTTGTTGATTATCGAAAATTCAGGGGTTATCTGGCAAGAAAATCCTGGTAGTCAAGCCATTGAATATCAATAAACTGAGCTCAACACATTGTACATAAAAATTCTAACAACAATTTCATTATCTGTGACACGACTTATAACACGATTCTGTCCGGTTATTTATGGGCAATGCATCATTTACAAATCATTGTTGGTCTAAAGTTCCTCGACAGATGAGGGCACAGATGGCTTAATGGGGCAGCAAATGGCGCACAAATTATCAATGTGTCACTCAAGAAGTCAGGGAAAAACAAAGATCTCAAGTCAAGGAATTGGCAAAAAGTGAAAGTACCGAAACGACAAAACAGGAAAATGAACGTGGGGGAAAGTCGTTGAAGAGAGTTAGAAGTGACCTTTATTCGTAAATTCTTGGACCTTGTATCACGATGATCAACCGCCCTGCCGTGTAATAGGATTTTCATCGAACCTGTAAACCAGGTGGGAGCAGTAAATAATAACTTAAGGCTTCCCAAAAAACTGGGCATGCACACCGTTAACAGTGACCGATCCCTTTTATAATTTTACGGCTCAATAGCACCTAAAATCACGAACAGGGCAGAAAACCAATCTGGGGATATCATATTACAAGCAAGCGTTCGTTGTCCACTTCAGAATCAATAATTATCCTCAAGCACAGAGGTAAGTTTTTCGAGCATTGGGGGCAGTTTTTGACTTATTTTTTCCTCATACTTCTTCGAGTTAGTTTCTGCTCGAACAGCCTCATCCGCAAGAAATAGCGCAATTTTTACAGCATAGTCTGATAAGATGTTTCCCGATTCATAGGTCGACAACGAATCAACAACATTTATTAGTTTACTTTTTAATTTTTTAAAGTGTTCTTCGCCCTCATCACTACAAAACTGATATTTCTTTTTGTTGATAATAATTGAATATGATTTTTTTTCTTCCATATATAATTATCGCACAAATACGATGCTATTAACTGTCGTTGAGGTTTTCCCAGACTCAATAGCCTTGTTAGCGTATCTCATATCTTACTTTAATCGCTTGTGCTACCAAAATCGGACAATAATCACCAGTGAACCTCATTCGTTTAGTTTTTTAACATTCAACTGGGAAAGTTGAGTGGATGATTTTTGCGTACGATACACATTTCATTTTCATCGAATAGCTTTTGTTGATATAAGCCAGCCTTACTTGTAAACTGGATATTAAATTTGTCATGCCCCTCCTTTTTTTCCGGATAGTGACTATACACAGCTAAATCCATTTTTCCGGATTCCATCAATTTATGTCGATCTTCTCTCGAGCTATGAAATACAGTTATTTTGACTTTTGGCGCTTCATTAGAAAGCAATTCCATCATTTGGGGTAATATTAGAGATTCCGAGAAATCGGTCATGGACAACCAAAAAGTACGATCACATTTTTCAGGGATAAACTCAGGATCTTTCCTCAATACTGTTTTTAATTCTTCCAAGACATGACCTATAGGTACTGATATTTTTTCAGCCAAAGGGGTGGGCAACATTCCCTGTGATGTTCTAACAAAAAGCGGATCGTCAAAAAGTTCTCTCAATCGCAATAGTGCATTACTTACAGCAGGTTGACTTATATTGAGTTTCTCCCCGGCTTTTGTTAAATTTTTGTTTTGATAAATAGTGTCAAAGACAACCAGTAGATTTAAATCAACACTTCCAAGATTCATAGCGGTTTTTCTGTGGGGAAATTATCAAGGCTATTAGCAATACTAATGCAACAATAAAAATTGAATTAAAGAGTCCACTCCGAAAAGTCCAAATGAATCAAAAATGGGCAAATTCAGCGGGTCCTTTGCCTTCGTTGGGATGAGTTATTAAATCTTCGTGCGATGTAACGACTCGAATTTCCCACGAAAATCTCGAACTGACTTTTCGGGGGGATTCATAGATTAAACTGAAAAATAGGTTTCACCATGATCACAAAGAGCAGCGTCGAAAGTATATTCATCCGTAAAAGTGGATACCAAGAAATTTATGAGCCGGAAGAGAAAATGCGCTCGATCATTGTCGATAACTTCCCGGAATTGGGTCGTCTCACAGCACTTCTTTTTTTAGAATGGGTTCAGCAAAATCAGGGTGGTGCGATTTCATTACCAACCGGAAAAACACCGGAATACTTTATCAAATGGACCAATCATTATCTTGACCACTGGAATCAACCGGATATCCAAGGAGAATTGCGTGATTGCGGACTTGATCCGAACATTACACCGAATATGAAAAGCTTGTTTTTTGTACAAATGGACGAGTTTTATCCCATCGATTCCAATCAACACAATAGTTTTTGCAATTATGTCCGAAAATACTACATCGAAGATTTCGGATTGGACCCGGAAAAAGCCCTGGTTATTGATAGCAACAAGATTAACTCTAAAAAGGAGGAGAATCCGGTAACCAATTGGTGCCGGGAGTATGAACAAAAAATCGCTGATTTAGGTGGTATCGGTTTCTTTCTCGGCGGAATCGGCCCGGACGGTCATATCGCCTTCAATATCAGAGGGAGTGACCACAATAGCACCACCCGTTTGACTGAAACCAATTATGAAACTCAAGCAGCCGCTGCCGGAGATTTGGGAGGTATCGAAGTCTCAGGAAAATTGCCGGTCATTACGATCGGACTCCAGACCATTACACGAAATCCGGAATGCACAGCAATCATCATGGCGGCAGGCGAAGCGAAGGCCGGCGTGATTTCTGACGCCATTCACAATTCTCCCAATCCCAAAATTCCAGCTACTGCACTTCAAAAACTTCCTAATGCACTATTTCTGCTTACTCGAGGCGCTGTCAAACAATTGCCGCATCGATCTAATGTAGATTTAATGCAAACACAAACGATCACAAGCACAGATCTGGAATCAGCTATTGTTAATCTGTCATTGAGAATTAAAAAGCCCATCTCGGAATTAACGAGAGCCGATTTTTCTGCCGATACAACTTGTGCGATCATCAAAGAAAAACAACCACAATTAAATTTTGACTCAATCAAAGTGATTGTTTGCCAATCCCTCATCGATAAGATCGAAAGAGGGCTTGAAAGCCATTCCAATTTGTCTTTCCTGCACACCGAACCACATCACGACGACATCATGCTCGGTTACTTGCCGGCACTGGTGAAAGATCTCCATGACCCAGCGACATCACATACGTTCGCCACCTTAACCAGTGGTTTCACATCAGTTACGAATCGGTGTTTTCGACAGCGCGTCTGTGATTGCCTGGATCTGTTGGAAAATCAATCGGGGTCACCAATATCCTCTCCTGATCAAGCCGTTCACAACTTTATAAGCAGCTTGGCTAAAATAAATCAGAAACAACTTAAACAAGCTGAAAGTCACTATTTTTACCATTGCCTGACCGGCGTCTATAACACGGCTGATAGCCATATATTACAAGAGAAATGCCGTTGGATTTTAGATTATTTATCAAATGCTTATCCGGGTCAAAAAGACCCTTCTGAGGTTCAATTGTTAAAAGGAATGTTAAGAGAATGGGAAGTCGAAACATTATGGGGGGCTTTTGGTGTCAATCGATCTCAAGTCAATCATCTAAGGCTTGGTTTTTACCAGGGTGATTTATTTACCGAAGAACCCACTGAAAGTCGAGATATCCCTCCCATTATCGATCTTTTTAAAGTATCAATGCCGGATATTCTTACGGTGGCTCTTGATCCTGAAGCCAGCGGACCGGATACGCACTACAAAGTCTTGCAAGCCATTGCTGCCGCAATTAGAAAAAGCCAAAAAGAGGGACACGCACTGCCCCAAAAAATTTGGGGTTACCGGAATATTTGGTATCGGTTTCACCCTTCCGAAGCCAACCAATTTATACCGGTTTCCATCGATCAGCTAACGATTATGCATCAACTGTTTTTGCAGACTTTTATCAGTCAAAAGGAAGCCTCTTTTCCCAGCCATGAGCATTATGGTCCCTTTAGCGAACTCGCTCAAAAGATCCAATGCGACCAGTTTGATCAGCTTCAAACCTGTTTGGGAGCTGATTGGTTTCAACAGCATAAAAATCCCAGAATGCGCGCTTGTCGTGGGATGATTTTTTTACGGGAAATGGAGATTGAGGATTTTTTAGCTGAAGCTCGCCAACTGCAAAATTTACAGAGAATCGTTAATTTTATTTTCCCCAGGAGGAAGCATGAATTTCAGCATTAATAAAGTTGTAGCAGCCGTCGATATCGGTGCCGGAAAAGGAGCAAAACTCGGAATTGCTTCACTGGAAAATTTCAACCTTAAGTTCTTGAAAGAAGGTTTAATCGAACGCGTTCAATATGGTCAATCAACCGGGCACTTTACGGTCAAACTGGCGCAAAAGATCAACCAACTGCTTAAGGAGCAAGGGATTCCTCTTAAGCAACTGGCTTCAATAGGAATCGCCCTCCCCGGTTTTCTGGATTCCTTTGATCGAATTTTATATAGCGAGAACATCTCCTTCCTGAATAAGACCGATATCAAGAAACAACTATCCCAATTGCTACATGTTCCAATCACGATGATGAATGATGGTGACTGCGGAGGAATCGCCGAATGGAATTTGCGTCGACATGAATTATTGTATTGGGTTTTAGGCGGTGGTTGGGGAGGTTCTTGGATTTCAAAAGAAGGAAGGGTCAACTTTCCTACCACTCACTGGGAAGGAGACGAGTCTGCCATTCACCTCACCAATGAGCCTGGGTATTGTATCCCCATAACTAAAAAAGATCTGGAAGTATTTTTTAAAGACCATGGTGCCTCATTTTCTCGGTTTCTTGAGCTTTATACCGACGAATTAAAGGTTTTTCCTAGTCAAATTACCGGCCCCAATCGCAATCCCGATACAATTCGCACTGAAGTTCTGGTTTCCGGCTCCGGTCTATGGCGGATCTTTGGTGCTTTATTGACCAAATCGGAGGCAACCAAGCTCCCTGAAAACATCCAACTTGCCATCAAATCACCGGCAGCAGCCGGGCCGGCGATTCAGTATTTATTCCACCAAAAGAATGAATGTGCCCTACGTACAATCCATCTTTTTTCCCTTCTCATGGAAAAAACAGCAATTAAAATATTGGATCAAGCTACGCAAGACGGAGCACCCAAAAGCATTCCCATTATATTGGGAGGCGGTCTGGCAAACGCTTTTGAACTTTTGAGTCCTCAAGTTCAGAAAGCGATTCGCCAGGCCGGATATCAGTCACCTCTTTTAAAAAGCTATTATCTTGAACAAAAACTTAACGCCAATTTAATTGGTGCCGTTCAACAAGCGATTCGAGCTGTAAGCCCCAAATAACTGATACAATCTAAAACTGGCAGTCATGATGTGGAACGACTAATATAGACACTTCGTTAAGCTTACTTTAAACAATAAAACTCACTCGATAAAAAGCGATCGCCTTTCCAAACACGATAAAAAACCTCAGAAGCAATAGAATCATATTTTCTATTCTATAATCACGAAAGATTACATCAGTCTCTGGACTATCAAACACCGGAAAATGTGTACTTCAGGTGAAAAAACCAAACCTGAGAAATAGATTGTTTGTTATACAAAATTAATTGAAAAACGGTCCGGACAATGGGTCCACTTCAAATTCACCGTCTTTAGCTTTAAGCATATCGGTTAAAGAAATATAATCATCATTGTCTGTTGCAATAACAGTGATTTCTGTTCCCAAAACATCAATCTTTGCCATATTGTCTCCTTTTAAACCTAAAACCATGTGATTTTTGAGGCATAAGTTTTGTCTCTATATGATTAAACCCGGATTATGCAGTTAAAAATCTAAAAATGTTTTAGAAATATTTGTATGCCATTTATTGGGTGGATTTTGTAGCTTTTTCTATTATCATTTTTATGCCTTCCAGTTTGGATGATTAGAAGTCTGATTTTATCAGATTTTATGCTTACTGGGAGGTCTATTCCCATTTTTTTGTTTGTTACATCACAAACAGGGTAACCCACTTCTTTATTTTTCTCAAGTGTACGATCAGGGCTGAACTAATTCATATCAATATTCCTAAGCGATAGTTTCTTAGGAAAAAAAGTATAAGCAATTAAGCCTGAACTAATTCACATAATTCTCTATATTTTCACATTTAATTTATTAACTTCGCCAGCAATCCATTTTTCAGCAGTTTTTTCATCTTTTTCAATTGCCATTTCAACACTACTTTTAGCAATGTCGAGTAACTTTCTTGAAAGCTCACGATTGCAAAATGATTCGGTTACCGTTTCAGAGATTTTTTTTTGTTTTGTGAATGGCAAAATAGGAATAAACGTATTTTTAACCTGATCTACAAGCCAGTGATTTATGATCGACCCGCCAGCGTCACGCTCAATTTGTTTTTGCACAACGATTGAATTTAAAACAAGCGTCAAATATTCAGGATATAGCTTTTTTTCGTCTTTAACTTTTAATCGCAATATCCCACCCGACGGCACCATCTTTTCAGGTCTATTGTTCAAATAATAGGCAAGCCCCGGCGTGGCATCTTTTGACAACAATATCTCGCCTTGTTTCGGAGATATAGTCAAATGTTGTGTTCAAAAAAGTTAAGCAGCAATATCCCTT
>CAZJUM010000079.1:0-11436 GCA_964549175.1 uncultured Pseudomonadota bacterium
TAAACAAAGGGGTACGCCACTTCACTCTTAAACACAAGAATCAACTATAACTCCCTTTCATCATCAAAACGGAAAATTATAGCTGTCACATTCACTAATAAAGCAGCAGATGAGATATTTCGTCGCATAATATCTCTAGGCATTAAAACAGAGCAGTTATGGACCGGAACAATTCATGCGTTTTGCTTGGAGTGGATACTTCGGCGATATTCTGGATGTTCTGAATCTTTAAAAACGGTTTCAGCATCGCAGATGAGATGGCAAATCAAAAACTATTAACAAAATTAAAGGCGAAACATCGAGTAAATAGGTTCAAAGGTATTAATCTAAGATTCAATAAAGATGGAGCTTTCAATAATACAGAACAAATTGAACAAAATCTTATTCAAGAATACTATGATTATCAGAATCAAAACAAACAAATAGATTTCAATCAATTGCTTTTTTATTCATACGAATTATTAGCAAACAATAAATATATCACCAAAGCCCTCGCCAATATCATATCATTGGTTTGTATTGACGAATTTCAGGATGCACAGGAGTTACAGTATGCAATTATCTCTGAGATTGTGAGAAACAGCAGTGACAAAACAAACGTTTTTTATACTGGGGATGTGGATCAAGCTATATATACATCTCTTGGCGGAGTCGCCAAAACTCATGAGGAAATACAATCGGAAATCTCAGCCCCTATAAAACAAATATCACTATCAGGCAATTATCGGACAAGCCAACGTATAATAGACTATTATAGCAACTTTCAAACAAATCCGATTGAAAGTAAAGCGATGGTAATAACAAATCGAACAAGGGTCTTATAACTCTAGACCGTGTTGCTGACAAGGCAGATATCATTGGAGAGTTAGTAAAACTGATTAAAGATATTTGACGCGAGACGTTCCGGAAAATGAAATATGTATTCTTGCTCCGCAATGGTGGCTAATAACATCAGTTGCGAAAAAACTAAGAACAGCACTACCTGATGCAAATTTCGATGCTTCAGGACTAAGTCCAATGTCGAAACACCGTGAAAATATCTGGTACAAAATTTCAAGACTCTTTTTTGCAGAACCAAGTCCACGTCTTTATTCCGCAAGGCAAAGATGGGCAAATGAAATCATTATTGAGCTTGAAGAGCTATTAGGAACTGAATTATTTAACATTGATCGACCTGAACGAAAACTCCTCAGGTTGGTGAACGGCATTCAATCATCCCAATTAGATGGAATAGAATATCTTAAAGAATGTTTCGAAAAATTTATCGAAAGTCTTAACATTGTGTTAACTGATGGTTCAGTCTTAAAAGAAAAATACGTTGAGTTCTTTAAGAACATCAGAGAGAGAATGTCAGATCTGGACTATTCAGTTCCATGCGATACAGAATCATTCAAAAAATTCTATCGCCAGTCAGATGGTATTGTTATTAATACTTGTGTTGGGATAAAAGGGGAAGAATATGAGACTGTAATTGCCTATGGGCTATTAATAGGCTATATCCCTCACTGGGATTGTATAATCAACACTCCTTTATTAAGTTTGTCGTCATCTAAAAAGCTATTGTATGTGATTTGTTCCAGAGCGAAGAAAAACTTACATTTGATTGCAGAGACGGGGCGATTAACAAAAAGTGGGGATCGTTATGTTATAAATAACGTGCTTGGTAGTCTGCCATTTAGCTATGATTGATCAAATATACACAGATGCTTAGGCAAAAAAGTAATGGTCAGAATGGCAATGAGTTTTGATTCCGCCAAGGTAGTATTTAACTCATCTAATCGAAAGCTGCTCTTGAAAAATTCTTCTCCTTACAGTTGTCCTAAATTGACCACACTACAGGGAAATAGAATGAAAAAAAAGTAAACAACGGGAAGTTGGAAAAAATGCAGCAAAATCTAGGAAGGATTTTGAGCTCTTTGATTTTACAGATTAAAATTGCGGATACAACGAGCGAAATGTTTGAAAGGGGTCGAATGGTGGAGGCGGCGGGAATTTTACACCAAAATTGAAATTAAGACTATTTTTCAATTTTCTCAAGATCAACATCCAAAAGTCTTTCCTGCGATTCCCCACATACTCCACAGGTTACCAGTACTCCACAAAGCCAAGTGTCATAGAATTGCATTTTCGACAAAATCTATATAGCTGAAACCGAACGCTTCCGCAGAAATTGGGAATTGATGTGAATTGAAAATGAGGTGTGCTTTTGGGGTAAGTATCTAATATCACTGGTACCCCCATCAGGACTCGAACCTGGATCTGAGGATTAGGAATCCCCTGTTTTATCCTGCTAAACTATAGGGGCACTAACGGGGTATAACGCAACTCAGCTATAAAATCACCGACGATGTTGCGTTATTTTTCTGTCTATTAGTTCTCGAGTGCTTTCATTGAAAGCTTGAGCTTTCCTCTATGATCGAAACCAATTGCTTTAACATCAACCACTTGATTTTCTCTAACAACGTCCGTTACTTTGTTAACACGTTTTTTGGAGATTTCGGAAATATGAACCAGTCCTTGGGTACCTGGTAATATCTCAACGAATGCGCCAAAATCCATGATTTTAACAACCTTGCCTTTATAGATTGTACCGACTTCGACTTCCTGAGTAATCTCTCTCACCAATGCCAACGCTTTCTCCGCGCTTTGTTGATCGGCGGATGAAATGTGGATCAATCCGGAATCATCGACTTCAACTTTTGCTCCGGTCTCAGCCTGAATTCCCTTGATGATCTTGCCGCCTGGGCCAATGATATCACGGATTTTATCAGGAGAGATTTTATGTTGAATAAATCGAGGTGCGTTGTTGGCTAAATTATCTCTGGCTTTTTCTATGGCCTTGCCCATCTCACCCAGAATATGAAGCCGTCCTTCTTTGGCTTGATTGAGGGCTTTAGTAACCAGATCCATGGATAACCCATCGATTTTAATATCCATTTGCAGCGCGGTGATTCCTGTTTTAGTTCCGACTACTTTGAAGTCCATATCACCGACATGATCCTCATCGCCTAAAATATCCGTTAAGATCACAGATTTTTTACCTTCGCTTACCATTCCCATAGCTACACCGGCAACGGGTGCTTTGGTTTGTACACCGGCATCCATCATCGACAATGAACCGCCACAAACACTGGCCATGGAAGAAGAACCATTGGATTCGGTAATTTCCGATACAATACGTATCGTGTAAGGGAATGCTTCTTTTACAGGCAACACGCCGGATAACCCCTTTTCGGCCAGATACCCGTGGCCAATTTCACGACGACCCGGAGGACCCATTCTTCTTACTTCACCAACTGAGTATGCCGGGAAGTTGTAATGTAAGTAAAAATGCTTGTAATACAACCCGGTTGGGTCATCAACCATTTGCTCATCATCTTTCGTTCCCAAAGTCGTAGAAACCAAAGCCTGTGTTTCGCCACGAGTAAATAGTGCTGAACCGTGAGCATAGGGCAATATGCCCAGTTCACAGGTGATGGGACGAATATCAGTGTTCTTTCGACCATCAATTCGAGTTCCTTTTTTGAGAATTCTCTCGCGAATGATTTTCTTTTCCATGTCGTGAATAACAAAGGACACATCACCTTTTGTGTACTCACTGTCTTCAGTCACCAACTCTTCGTGCGCTTTCTGTTTTAACTCATACAATGCCTGGTTTCGCTCAATTTTAGTTGGGATTCCAAGTGCTTTTTGCAACTCTTTTCCGACTACTTTTTTAACCACTTTTTCCAGGTTCTTGTCTGTTTCCGGTGCCTCAACTACTCTCTTCTCTTTCCCGGCTTCTTCTGATAATCGTTTCTGCAACTCAAGCAATGGCCTGATGGCATCGTGACCAAATTTCAGGGCCTTTATCATAGCTTCTTCTGACACCATGTTGCTTCCTGCTTCTACCATTACAATGGCATCTTCTTTGGCAACCAACATCAAATCCAAGTCACTTTCAGCCATTTGGGCAGCCGATGGATTCGCGACGAACTCACTATCAATCATACCCACCTGAACACCCGCAATCGGAATATGATAAGGTAAATCCGAAACCAGCAAGGCTGCGGAAGCGCCTAACAGAGATGCCGCAATCGGACTGGCTGAGTCATCATAACTGACAACAGTCGCGATGACTTGTGTGTCAGCAGAAAACCCTTCCTCAAACAATGGCCGAAGTGGACGGTCCATAATTCTGGACATCAGAGTTTCATGTTCGGATGGCATTCGCTCTCGTTTGACAAAACCACCTAAAATTCTCCCTCTGGCATAAGACCTTACTTGATAGATACAAGTTAATGGAAAAAAATCCGCGTCTGAATTCTTTTTTTCCGCAGTGACGGTGACGAGAACTGAAGTGTTCCCATAAGATACCCAAATGGAGCCATTGGCTTGTTTTGCAATTTTTCCGGTTTCAATGGAGAGTTTCTTTCCTAAATAATCTATTTCGATTCGTTTCATTTATCCTATTCAAAATAATACCGCCTTTAAGCTTTCTTCTCACAGGCGATGTTGAATTTAAGGAAAAAAGAAAAACCCGGCTCAAGGGCCGGGAAACTTTTACTTTCTAATTCCTAGTTCTTTAATCAGTTCACGATACTGATTGACGTTTTTTGCTTTCAGGTAATCTAGGAGATGCCTGCGGCTACCAACCAACTTCAAAAGACCGCGCCTTGAATGATGATCGTGCTTATGTTTCTTGAAATGTTCTGTCAGATAAGTAATTCTGGAAGTCAAAAGTGCAATCTGTACCGAGGTTGATCCGGTATCTGTCTCAGTTTTACCGTATTTCGCGACGATTTCTTTCTTTTGTTTCTGTGTAAGCATTTGTCTCCATACCTTCTATATCCAGCGAGTTCAAATAAGAACTTTGGATGGTTTAAAAATACATTGAGAATCCTGGCTGAATTCAAGACTCCCAATCGCGATAAGACGCTTGTTTTGATCGATCGCTAACGAATCCGCCGCATCTTGTCGCTTCCCCGAAAAATTAATGGAATCAATAGAAACGCGGGCGGGTCTGCCGTAGCCGATGTCTTTCTTTATATCTCCCGCAACATCGTTCACAACATGCCAGTCGGGCAGCAACGTCAAGGGATCAACCAACAAGGCTTCTAATTCCGCTTTGTTTAATCGTTCAATCTGATCAAGCAAAACGGCGTTGTCAAGCGTAAAGTAGTCTTCACAGTGGATGCGATTCAGTCGGACCACATATGCTCCTGTACCCAGGCTTTTACCAATGTCTTCCGCAAGTACGCGCATATATGTTCCTTTGGAGCAGTGAACGGAAAAAGTAATTTGGGGAAGCTGAACCGAAATGTTGTTAATAGAATATATAGTGATTTTCCGTGGGGGACGTTCGACTTCCAAGCCTTGGCGGGCGAGCTTATACAGCTTTTGGCCTTTAACACGAACCGCTGAGTACATCGGGGGGATTTGTTCAATTTCCCCTTGGAAACCCTTTACGATTTTGTGAATTTTTTCTTCATTGCAATCTGCCGTAAGCGGTACTTCCGTTAGTTCACCCTCGCTGTCCTGAGTGGTCGAAAAAGCACCCAGTTGAACCGCTACCTCGTATGTTTTATTGCCCTTGTTAAATAAAGGGATGAGTTTCGTCATTTTTCCCAGAAAAACGGGTAAGACGCCGCTGGCGAGGGGATCCAATGTTCCAATATGTCCGGCTTTTTTTTGTCCTGAAACTTTTTTAACTCGATGCACGACCTGGTAGGACGTAATGCCGATGGGTTTGTTGATATTGATAATGCCGTTCAATGGGTGCCGGTTGTTTGCTAAGATTGTCAATCTCCTTATGATATGATAAAGAGGCTATTAAATCATGAGGCGGTTGGGTGTAAGTGCGGGGCTGGTTGTTATGAGATACTCATATCCGGGTACGGTGTCGGAAATTCTAAGTTTACGGGCTTCTCAAAACCAGGGATCTTCATCGATTTGTCATCCAAGCTAAGGTCTTTTCCCTCCAATACCTCTTTACCAAATAGGTAGATCGGCTTTGCGTTTCCGTTGGTGGCTTCTTGATCATATGCTTTTGCCTTTTCGGAAACCGCTTCGTTCTTTTTCATATATTCGCTGATCGCTTTCTTTCCATATTTTTTGCCTAACATATCACGAGTGTAATGAGGGGCAATCAGTATTCCTGTCGCATTATTACCACCAAATCCTTTGGTATTGATAAAAGCCATATCTGTTTGATCGGCTCCGATTTCTATGTGTTTTTGGCTGAGATTAAGATGACTGTGGTGTACATCATATGCGATTTCGTCCAGTGTAAAAATGCCTGGAATCAATCCATATTTCCAAACTCCCAAAGCCGAGCTGATTTGATCACCAGCAGCAGGTCCCAATGAGTGCCCGATATAGCATTTAATCGCGGCTACCGGCCAGTTTTCAATATCAAATGCTTTGGCGACTTCATTGATTCCGTGGGATTCAGTAACACGATTTTGAGGAGTTCCGGTGCCGTGAGATTGAATATAACTTCTTCTTCTGACCCGGTTAATGCCGAAAATGGAACGTGCTGAACCCAACGCTCTGGCGATGGTTAAGTAATTTCCGAATCCCGGTGATGATATTGATTTTTTAAAACCATCGGCATTGATAAATATATTACCGACTGAGCCATAGATATCAGCACCGAGTTCCATCGCAAGCTCATCATCAAATAAAACAAAAAATTGCGCGGATTCTGCCAGAGCAAATCCGGCATTGTATCCAAACGGCCGACAAACCCGCGAGTGATCAGGGCCGGTTAATCCCCTTTTTTCATCCAATTTTAAAATTTGGGCATCTTCTGCCAAGGCACTCATCACGCGGTATCCTTCGATGACTTCCGGAATCAATGGTGCCTCCGCGTTACCAACAATTGCTACTTTTCGTCGCCCGGTTTGAATATCGATCACCGCGGAGCTCATATTATATAGAGTCGTGGCACATGCTCCGACCTGGGCACCGGTAAATCCCAAATTACCCACCTGATAGGCATTGATAAAATCAGCTGCCATTTCCACCAAGCTGAGCGCTACTTGTTTTGAGGAAGTCCTTTTGCCCATAAGAGGCGCGTTTAAATAACCGCCCCCGCCGCAAGCGTCGAGTTGTCCCATAGCACTTCCCGCGTATACCCCAACTTGTTCGGGACGTACGGCACCGCGAACGGTTTCCCAGTCAATTCCCATGGACCGAATGGCATCTGAAGCACCATTGACTGTCAACTGCAGTCCGCGAGGATGGTGTTTTGACGAGTACGTGGCTCCTGGGTCAAACCCTGTGGGTAGCTGGCCACCAGTTTGAACCAATGATTTCTTACGATCTTCAGCGAGAAACTCCAATTCTCCTTTGACTTCAATTTCGACCTTGTCGTCTCCTACTTCGGTGATGATCCAATTTACTGGTATTAAAGAGGGGAGTTCGCTTTTTAAGGAAGTTAAACGAATGGAACCGTTGTCAACCGGTTGCAATTGGATACGCTTCTTAATGGGAACATTATCGACGTCTATTAGTTCTTTGCCTATTTTTCTAAGCAACGTACCTTTTTTAATAATGTCACCAAATCTTTCATTAACTTGATCAGCCGGACATTCCTGTTTGTCCTTATCGATCAACACTCCGTTTTTTTCAATCAGAATTCCCATCATGGTTGCTAAATCCACATATGTTTCAATGGCATCGTCGGATTTTAATCCATCAATCACAGTGCGACGATAGGCATGATGAAAAGATCCTCTTCCGGCCGAGTTGACTCCTCCGAACCCTACGATTACTGGTAGATGTGACAAAATATCTTCCTGTTAACTTATCGTACAACGATATTATTATTGGAAATCAGGTGTATCCTCGTTTAATGTTATTCTGTGTATAATGTGCTATCAGCAAGAATCTAATTCAATCAACAAAAAAGTGATGAACTATTAATTGATCATTATAAGCGTCATTTTTTGTGAGAAAAACACCGCGCAAAAAAGGGAAAAAATTATTTAACATAATCTATTGTGAAGGCGACAAATTGCTTATTCGATTTTTTAAAAGATAACTAATATTTTTTGTTGACACAGCGAAGGCGGATTAGTTAGTTAGTACGTTCCTGATTGAAAAGAGCAGCTAGGACACAGGGGCCAGTAGCTCAGCTGGTTAGAGTACATCTCTGATAAGGATGGGGTCGGTGGTTCGAGTCCACCCTGGCCCACCATGATCTTAATTTGCTATCTATCCGAAAAATCAAAATATTAAGAGACTTCCGGGGGATTAGCTCAGTTGGCCAGAGCGCCTGCCTTGCAAGCAGGAGGTCAGCGGTTCGACTCCGCTATCCTCCACCAGACCCAAATGTTGAATTGTTAACGATAGGCGCGTAGCTCAGTGGTAGAGTACTACCTCGACACGGTAGTGGTCGACGGTTCAACCCCGTCCGCGCCTACGTCACCAAACCTTCTAGGAGATAAAAAATAGCCTCACCGAAACGCAGACGATCTGTTACTAAGAAACAAATTAAAAAACGAATAAACGGGGGTATAACGGCACCGAGTGTCAGAGTTGTAGATGAGGAAGGAGAACAGCACGGTATTCTTAAGGTGCGAGAAGCTATAGACTTAGCGGAAGAAAGAGGACTCGATCTTGTCGAAGTCAGTCCTAAAGCGGATCCACCTGTTTGTCGGATCATGGATTATAGTAAGTATAAATACCAAATCAGCAAGAAGCTGCATGACGCGAAAAAAAAGCAAGTGGTGATAAAGGTTAAAGAAATCAAGATGCGACCCAAAACGGAAGAACACGATTTTCAATTTAAGTTGAAACATGCTCGAAGTTTCCTGGAGAATGGTAATAAAGTTAAAGTGACGGTTCAGTTCAGAGGTCGCGAAATGGCCTATGTGTCTTTGGGAATCGAACTTTTACAAAGGTTCCGGCAAGATACCGAAGACCTTTGCACCGTCGAAACAAAACCAAGAACTGAAGGGCGAACAGCTCTTATGATACTGGCACCCCAAAAATAGTATAGGTAGATGAATCATGGCTGGATATAAATTGAAATCAAAAAGTTCCGCGAAAAAGCGGTTTAAGTTTACCGCTAACGGAAAGATAAAATGCAAGCAAGCGAAATTACGACACTTTTTGACCAAGAAAAGTCCTGGGAAAAAGCGTCGACTGCGTGCCAGCGGGCAAATTGCCCCTGCTAATGCCCCTTCAATCAAAAGAATGCTTCCCCGTGCATAAGGCAAACCATTCCGGTTATGTCAGTATAGTAATTGATATCAACCACCTAGGTTCAGGAAAAAAATGACCAGAGTCAAAAGAGCGATACACACCAGAAAAAAGAAGAAATCGTATTTTAAAGCGGCGAAAGGCTACCGTGGCGGGCGTAGTCGATTATGGCGAACCGTAAAAGAAGCGGTTGATCGAGCGCGATGTTATGCCTACCGTGATCGCCGTGTTAAGAAGAGAGATTTCAGATCATTATGGATCGTTCGAATCAATGCGGCTGCCCGAGTCTGCGGATTAAGCTATGGCAAACTCATCCATGGTTTAAAAAGTGCTGAAATCGATATCGACCGAAAATCTCTTTCAGATTTAGCTATTTACGATTTCGAGGCTTTCAGAAGTATTGCCGAAGCCACAAAAGCGAAGTTGTAACCAAACGCTAAGGGCATGAAGCGAATAACCCCATCAAAAGCGCACGCTCTTTTCCGCTTTTTAGTCTGCCCCCTCGATTGACTTCGTAACTTCTTAATTTCCCGTTGGAGTCTGTTCTTTTCAAGGTACTTTGCTGCTTTGTCGACAAAAGATCCGGTAATTTGTCTTCTCGCTTTTTCCACAAAGTTTCCCAACGGACCTAATATTTCCTGATTATCTACTATTAACATCCTAAATTTGCCAATAATGCTTGTCATCCCCGCGGATGCGGGGATCCGGGAAACCATTTGGTTTCTTAGACTTTTATTATCAGATTCCCACTTTCGTGGGAATGACAGGAGGTGGTCAAAGAAAAAGGGCTACGAATTGTACATAATCAGTTAATATTTTTCCACGAGCATACCATATTGTCGCCAATCTCCTTTCCAATTTGAGGATTTCTTTTTCCGGCGTGTGTTTTGTCGGGGGCATTTCGGACTTCTCCAAGTTTATCACTATTTCCTTGAGTTAGCGAGTATTGACGATTAAACTTTTTTTTGCCACGTGTAACTGGGTTATTGCAGAAGGTTACTAAAGCTGTTACCGCAAACTTTTGCAGGTTTCAAAGTGGTGGTAAAGAGTGTGACGATAAAAATTTTCTTTGGATAGATAAGGTATTGTTTTAGTGAGTCATTAATAAAAAATAAGATCGAAAACGCTATGTATGGACAAATAAAAGAATTGGAAGAAAGAATTCAAGTTGAAAGTGAGAAGATTCGTTTAATCAAAATGGAAATATCCAAAGCGGTTATTGGCCAGGAGTACATGGTTGAACGACTTATTATCGGATTGTTAACCGGAGGCCATATTCTGCTTGAGGGATTACCTGGGCTTGCCAAAACACTTTCGGTCAATTCACTGGCCAGAACAATGAGGGCGGATTTCAATCGTATTCAGTTTACGCCTGATATGCTTCCGGCAGATTTAATTGGAACCAATGTGTTTAACCCGAAAGAGGGAACGTTTAGCCCCAAAAAAGGACCCGTATTTACTAACATTTTATTGGCTGATGAGGTTAACAGAGCTCCTGCGAAAGTTCAAAGTGCCCTTTTGGAAGTTATGCAGGAAAAGCAAGTTACCATTGCCGGCGAGTCGTATCAGTCCGATCGCCCGTTTTTGGTGTTGGCAACACAAAATCCAATTGAACAAGAGGGAACCTATCCGTTACCGGAAGCTCAAGTAGATCGTTTTATGATGAAACTGAAGGTGTCTTATCCTCAAAAATCGGAAGAGCGCGAACTGTTGAACCTGGTGACATCTTTTTCTCAGGAAGCGGAAATTGACCAGATTATTGAGAAAGAAGCTGTTTTAGAAATGAGTGAAATGATTAAGGATATCTATGTTGATGATAAAATAAAGGACTACATTGTCGATTTGGTTGATGCAACGAGAAATCCCGGGAATTATAGTCTGAATTCATTAAATCCGTTAATCGAAATCGGAGCATCTCCCAGAGCTACTATCACTCTTGCTATTGCGGCCAAAGCGTATGCTTTTTTACAAGGAAAAGGATTTGTGTCTCCCCAGGATATCAAGGTCGTGGCTCCCGATGTGTTGCGCCATCGGATTATTATCTCCTATGAAGCGGAAGCGGAAGAGAAATCCTCAGATGATATCATTCAGACACTATTATCGGAAATACCTGTTCCTTAAGTCATACACTACCCGCAAAGCGCTTAGCTTGGCAAGCGTTGGAGCTCCTTCGAGGGGAGTCAATTGCTAAAACTAAAGTTTGACAGTGATTCAGGAGTTTTTCCATTTTTTACGTGTAAGATACTG